>JASHQL010000554.1 GCA_030039155.1 Streptosporangiaceae bacterium
GGCCGCGGCAGGCACCGCGAGCACCACGGCGTCCGCGGTCAGTTCGCCGTCGGCAACCGAGACGGTCCAGCCGCCCGCTGCCGCCGGCCGCACCGCCGTCGCCTTCACGCCGGTGTGCACCCGCGCGCCGAGCCTGCGCAGCAACTGCATCGCGGCATCGCCGTGCAGCCGGCCAAGTGGCACCGCCGGCACGCCGATGTCGGCGGCCGCGCGCCGGCCGAGCAGCGCGGTCCTGGCCACCGTCGCGGCCAGGCTGAGGCTCGCCTCGTCTCCCGCGATGTTGAGCGCTGACACGATGAACAGGTCCCAGAGCGCGCGCCGCGCGTGCTCGCTCTGGCCGTGGCTGGCCAGCCAGTCGCCAAGGCTGACCTCGTCCACGCCGCGGCCCGCCGGGTTCACCAGGCGCATCGCGGCGGCCGCCCTGGCCACCTGCAACCGCTCCGTCACCGACAGCGGCCGGTAGCTGGCCAGCGCCAGCCCCATGTGCAGCGGGCCAGGCAGCGCGTTGCGGCGCAGCCTGGCCGGACCCGCGGCTGCCCCGCCGAGCACGGTCACGTCGAACTTGTCCTGCAGCCAGACCGAGCCGGAGCCGCCGAGCCGGTCGAGCAGCTGCCGGTACGCGGTGCAGCAGCGCAGGAATACGTGCTGGCCGTTGTCGATCATCAGCCCGTGCCTGCTGAACGAGCAGGTCGCGCCGCCGAGCCGCGGCCTGGCCTCGAGCAGCGTGACCGCCAGCCCCGCGTCGCAGAGGCCGACCGCGGCGCTGATCCCGGCCAGCCCGCCGCCGATCACCAGGACCTGCCCGGCGGTCATCGGCTGCCTGCCCGGCTGGACCGAGAGCGGCGGCCGAGCCCGGCCAGCGCCCTGGCGGCGACCGCCGCCTTCTCCCTGGTCGGCAGCGACATCCGGTGCGCGAGGGCGGCCTGCGGCGCGGCCGTGATCTTGTCGAGCAGCCTGGCGTAGATCCCGGCCATGGTCCCGGCCGAGGCGGCGCTGCGCCAGTCAAGCAGCGGCATCAGCTGCAGGCCCTTGGCGTACCAGCCGCGCGCCCGCTCGGCCTCGAACCTGATCACCTCGGGCATCCCAGCCTGCTTGGCCGGCGGCTCGCCGCCGGGCTCCAGCCGGCAGCCTGACCTGCTCAGGTCGTCGGCCGGCAGGTAGACCCGGCCGTTGCCGAAGTCCTCGGTCACGTCCCTGAGAATGTTGGTGAGCTGCAGCGCGATGCCGAGCGCGTCGGCCAGCGGCGCGGCGGCAGCCGGGTCCGACGAGCCGAACACGGCAAGTGACAGCCGCCCGATGGACCCGGCGACGCACCGGCAGTAGCCCTCGAGCTCGTCGAAGGTCGGGTAGCTGACCGACCGGACGTCGGCCTCGCAGCCGTCGATCAGCTCGGCGAATGCCGACAGCGGCAGCGCGTAGCGGTCGGCGGCGTCGCGCAGCGCGAACAGCACCTGATCGCCGGCCGGGGCCGGCTCCCCCGCCTGCAGCGCCGCGATGTCGCGGCGCGCTGCCTGCAGGCCGGCCAGCTTCTCGCCGGACGGCAGGTCGCCGTCGCCGATGTCGTCGATGCGCCTGGCGTACGCATAGACCGCCGACAGCGCGCGCCGCTTGTCGGCCGGCAGCAGCGCGATGCCGTAGGCGAAGTTCCTCGCCTGCGACCTGGTGACCTGCTCGCAGTGCCGGTACGCGGTCAGCACGTCCGGCCGTGTGGTTACGCTCATCGCCCGGTCACCATTGCCCTGATCAGCCCTGCCATGGTCCGGCTCCGGCGCGGCTTCGGCGGCTGCCGCAGCACGTCATAGCCGGCCGCCGTGATCGCGGCCAGCGCCGCCCGGCCGCCTGCCAGGTAGCCGGCAACCGCCAGCCGCGGCCAGCCGCGCAGCGTGCCGACGAGCGGGGCGCCGGCATCGAGCAGCCGGCCAGCCCTGGCCACCTCGAACTCGAGCAGCGCGCGCAGCTGCGCCGACGCGCTCTGGCCGGCCAGCTCGGCTGTGCCGCAGCCGAAGGAGTCCATGTCATCGGCGGGCAGGTACACCCGGCCGTCCCGCCAGTCTTCGGCGACGTCCTGCCAGTGCTCGGCGAGCTGCAGTCCGGTGCAGATCTGATCGGACAGCCCGGCGCGGTCGGCGCTGAACACGCCGAAGACCTGCAGCACGATCCGGCCCACCGGGTTCGCCGACAGCGTGCAGTAGCCGGCCAGCTCGTCGAAGGTCTGGTACCTGGTGACCAGCTGGTCCTGCCGGTTGGCCTGGATCAGGTCGCGCAGCAGCTGCGGGTCGAGCCCGCGCCCGGTCACCAGGCCGTCAAGCGCGCGCACCACCGGCAGCACCGACACGCCAGAGCCGAGGCGGCACACGTCGGCGTCGAGTTCGTCGAGCAACCGCATTCGGCTGCCGGCCGGCGCCCGGTCGCCAATGTCGTCGGTGGTCCTGGCGAATGCGTATACCGCCATCAGCTCCAGCCGCCTGGCCCTGGGCAGAATCCGCAGCGCGACCGGGAAGTTCTCGGCTGCGGCCAGCGCGGCGAGCTCGGCGCTGACCGCGGTCGCCGCCGCGGCAGCGCTGACGTCGGCCGCTGCGCCGCCAGCCTGGTGCGCGGCGGCCGGCACCTGCGTCAGGCCGTGCACGTCCGACGAATGACCGACCACATTCATCATTTTCAGTACCGGGCAAATTGAAAGGCAAATAATGACGCGTGCGTCAGATGACGCACGCGTCGAGTTTCGCGTTCCTGCTGAAGATCAATGCGCGGTCATTTGCCCGGCCTGCCGGACACAAAGATATTTGCCCGCGGCCGGCAATGAATACCGCGCGACAAACGCGGCGGAGCTGCTGGCACGGCGGCCTGCGCGGGCTGCCACGCAGGAGTCGCCGTTCTCCCGTCAACTGGATCAATCGGATGTTAAGCTCCAAACCTCATTGCACGAGCTCTACCGCCTTGCGGCAGGTGGACCGTCACACTGCAGGGGCCACAGCCATGGGTTTGCGCCGCGGGTCCATCCGCCTCAGGGTCATCGTGCTCGTTATCGTTCCGGTCGTCTCGCTGATCGGGCTGTTCGGCTACATCGCGGTGACGAATCTCGGCAACGCCCTGCAGCAGGTGCAAGCCAAGGACTTCGTGTCCGAGACCGCGCAGCCGCTGGTCAGATTCCAGGCCGACGTCGACACCGAGCGGCACGACGCGATGCTGTACATCGCCGGGCTGAGCTCGGCCAAGATGACCGGCCAGTTTGGCGTCGCGGCGGGGAACACCGAGCGTGCGTTCGTCACGCTGCAGCAGCACCTGATGTCGCCGGCCGTGCAGGGCAACGCCACCGCCCAGGAGCGCCAGGCCATCGCCGCCTTCATTAACGACGTGAAGGGCCTCGACTACATCCGCAACGACCTGGCCGCCGGCGGCCTCAGCATGCCGGCCGCGCTGAACGCGTACTCCAACGTGGTCGAGGCCGGCTACCACATCATCGACAGCGCGCTGAGCAACGGCGTCAATCCCCAGATCGTGACGCAGGGCCTTGACGTGATCAAGCTCGACCAGGGCCTGCAGGCGGCGCTTGAGGAGGGCGACCTGCTGGCCGGGGCGGTCAGGCAGCGCCAGTTCCCCGCCAGCTACCGGACCGAATTCGCCGGGCTGGCGGCGCGCCGCCAGTACCTGGTCAGTCAGACCGCCCCTGAGCTGCTGCCCGGCTACGGCGCGCTGCTGGCCCGCAAGACCGCAAGCACGGCCGGCCAGGTCACCTCGCTCGAGGACGCGGTGATCGCGACGACATGGACGCACGGCGACGCGCCGCCCAGGATCAGGGCCTGGTCCTCCGTGGTCACGCCGTACCTGAATGCCAGCAAGGCCGCGCTCAAGACGATCGCCAGCGACCTGACCGCGGAGGCGGCCGGCCAGGCACGGAGCACCTTGATCAAGCTGATCCTGATCGGCTTGCTCGGCCTGATCGGCATTGCCGCGTCGATCATCTTGTCGATCGTGATCGGCCGGCGGCTGGTCCGCCAGCTTGCCGAGCTGCGCAGCTCGGCACTGCGGCTGGCGCACGAGCAGCTGCCGGGCGTGATCAGCAAGCTGCGGGCGGGCGAGCCGGTGGACATTGCCGCCGAGGCGCCTTCGCTCGGCCCAGGTGGCAGCGAGATCGAGCAGGTCCGCGAGGCGTTCAGCCTGGTGCAGCAGACCGCCATCCAGTCCGCGGTGGACGAGGCGAGATTGCGCCGCGGCATCAGCGACATGTTCAGGAACCTGGCCGGCCGCAGCCAGTCGCTGCTGCACCGGCAGCTCACCCTGCTCGACGGCATGGAGCGCAGGGCGACAGAGCCGGAGGAACTCGAGGACCTGTTCCGCATCGACCACCTCACCACCAGGATGCGCAGGCACGCCGAGGGCCTGATCATCTTGTCCGGCGAGTCGCCGGCCAGGGGCTGGCGCAAGCCGGTACCGCTGGTCGACGTGCTCAGGGCCGCGGTCGCCGAGGTGGAGGATTACACCAGGATCCAGGTGGTGGCGAAGACCAGGGCGGCGCTGGCCGGCCCCGCCGTCTCCGACGTGATCCACCTGATCGCCGAGCTGGCCGAGAACGCGACGTTGTTCTCGCCGCCGAACACGCCGGTCCGGATCCAGGGTGACGTGGTCGGCTTCGGGTTCGCGATCGAGGTAGAAGACCGCGGTCTCGGCATGTCGCCTGACCGGCTCACCGAGATCAACGCGAACCTCGCCGACCCGCCGCAGTTCGACCTGTCCGGCAGCGACCGGCTTGGCCTGTTCATCGCCGGGCAGCTGGCCAAGCGGCACGACATCAGGGTGCACCTGCGCGAGTCGGTGTACGGCGGCACGGTCGCCATCGTGCTGATCCCGCAGGCGCTGGTCGTGCAGGAGAGCGACTTCGAGCTGGCACAGGCCGCGCTCACCGCCGGCCCGCGCGGGTTGGGCCGGCATGCGCTCGCGCACGGCAGCGGCGCCGATTTCCTCGAGCTGCCGCCGTCGGCCGCGGTCTACCGCGACGACCAGGACACCATGGCGCCGGCCGAGCTGGCCTCGGTGACCGGCTCGTTCCTGCCAGGGCCGAGCATGGTCGGGCCGTCGTCGGTATTCGTGCTCGATCAGACGGCACCGGCCGCCAACGGCGCCGACGACGAGGCCAGCGGCTACAGCGGCTTCCAGTTCCAGTTCCAGGACCAGGCCGCGGGTGCACCGGAGATCAGCGCCGAGATCGTGGACGCTGACACCATCGAGGCGACCGCGGACGAGCAGCCAGCCGACGAGGCTGACGGCCGGATCGCCGCCAGCGAGCTGGCCTCGCTCGGCCTGCCGGTCCGGGTGCGGCAGGCGAGCCTGGCGCCGCAGCTGCGCACCGCAGCCAGGCCCGCCGAAGCCGAGCCGGAAGCGGAACCTCCGCTCGCCGAGCCCACACCGGAAACCGCACGCAACACCGCGGCCGCGCTGCAGCGCGGCTGGCAGCTTGGCCGTTCGCACACCGGCCTCGGCGAGCCGCCGGAAGGCTTCAGCCTGGACGTCCCCGCTGAGCCAGGCCCGCCGGCCGAGCCCGCAGGGCCGCCACTCCCCCGCCGCGGCGAGTCAGCCGGCGGGCCGCCGCCGATCCTCCCCCGGCGGGTCGCAGCGGGTCCGGCGGCCGATGGCGACGCGGCGGGCACCGAGACGCAGGACAATGCAGTCGACAGCGAGTCCGGCGATGCCGAGTCCGACGAACCCAAGTACATCGATTCCGGCTGGAGCTTTGGCAGCCTGGGCAATGGCGATCACCGAGACGACTAGCTGCTTGCAGCACGGCAAGGGGGGAGGGGCGACATGACTCGCGTTGGCGCACTTGACTGGCTGCTCGATGACCTTGTCGCGCGTGTCGCGCATATCGACAGGGCAGTCATCCTGTCCAGGGACGGCCTGGCGACCGGCGCATCGAACGGGCTCAGCCGGGAAGACGCCGAGCACCTGGCCGCCGTCGCCTCCGGCTTCCAGAGCCTGGCACGCGGCGTCGGGCAGAGCTTCGGCGGCGGACGACCGCGCCAGACCATCGTCGAAATGGAGTCAGCTTTCTTGTTCGTGACGGCCGCGGGCGAGGGCAGTTGCCTTGCCGTACTGGCCACCGCCGAGGCCGACGCGGGGCTGATCGCCTACGAGATGGCAGTGCTGGTGAAGCGGGTTGGCGAGCATATGGGAGTAAACGCGCGGCCGATGGCCTCCGGCGTCGAAACGACGTGACCAGATGCCGGATGACCAGTGGCTCGACCGGGATGCCGGACCCGTGGTCCGGCCTTATGCGCTCACCGGCGGCCGGACCAGGGCGTCTGGCGAGAAGGTCGACTTGCTGTCGATCGTGCGGGCGGCAGGCGGCGCATCTGCCAACCCGGCCGGCCTTGAGCCGGAGTACCGCCGGGTACTCGTGATCTGCCAGCAGCCGACCTCGGTGGCCGACCTGGCGGTCGATGTCGACCTGCCGCTTGGCGTCGTGCGGATCTTGCTCGCCGACATGCGGGACCGCGGGCTGATCTCGATCCGCCAGCCGACGGCCGGGCGGTTGACTGACCCGAAGATTCTCAAGGAAGTTGCAGATGGCCTACGCAGGCTCTTATCGGACCCGGCAGAGCGAGGCCACCCCGATCACTATCAAGATGCTGGTGGCGGGTGGCTTCGGCGCGGGTAAGACCACCTTCGTCGGCTCGGTCAGCGAGATCAGGCCGCTCCGCACCGAGGAGGTCCTGACCGAGCCAAGCTCGATGGTGGACGCGCTCGACGGCGTGGAGCAGAAGACCACGACCACCGTCGCGATGGACTTCGGGCGCATCACCATCCGCGACGACCTGGTGGTCTACCTGTTCGGCACGCCCGGTCAGGAGCGGTTCTGGTTCATGTGGGATGAGCTTGCCTACGGCGCGCTCGGCGCGGTCGTGCTTGCCGATACCCGCAGGCTCGCCGACAGCTTCCCTTCGGTCGACTACTTCGAGCGCAACGAGGTCCCGTTCGTGGTCGCGGTCAACTGCTTCGACGGCGCGCGCCGCTTCCCGCACGAGGCGGTCAGGACCGCGCTGGACCTGCGGCCGGGCGTGCCGGTGATCCTGTGTGACGCCAGGCAGCGGTCCTCCTGCCGGGACGTGCTGGTCAGCCTCACCGAGTACGCGATCAGGCTGATCCGCACCAACAAGGGCGGCGCTATCCCCGCCAGATGAGCACCAGCGCGCAGTCGTCGGTGCGGCGCTGGCCGGCCAGCATGGCGTTCACCAGGTCGGCTGCCGCGGCGCCGAAGCCGCGGGTGACCAGCCGGTCGGCCTCACCCAGCAGCCGGTCGATGCCGGCGTCGATGTCCCTGCCCGGCACCTCGACCAGCCCGTCGGTGTACAGCAGCAGCGCGTCACCCGGCCGCAGCACCCCGCGTTCTGGCCGGCTGTGCAGGTCAGCGACGACGCCGAGGACGATCCCGCGCGCCGCGGTCAGCCGCCAGCTGCCGCTGCCCGCCTCGAAATGCGCGGCCGGCGGATGGCCAGCAGAGCCGACGATGTAGTCACCGGTGGTGAGGTCGAGCGACAGCTGGATCGCGGTCACGAAGCCCTCGTCCGGCTCGGTCCTGCGCAGGTAGGCGTTGCATTCGGGGAGGAACTGCTCCTGCGGCACCGAGCCGAGCAGCCCGCCGAACGCGCCGAGCAGCAGCAGCGCTCTCGTGCCTGCCTCGATGCCCTTGCCGGCCACGTCGATGAGCGCGACGTCCAGCGTCTTGCCGTCGCACGACGACACCACGAAGTCGCCGCCAAACGACCCGCCGCCGGCCGGCCTGAGCACCGACACCGAGTTCCAGCCTGGCGGCATGCCGGGCAGCCTGCTGCGCACCCTGATCCGGTCGCGCAGCTCGATCAGCATGCGGTCACCGCGCAGGCCAAGGATGCCAAGCTTCGCCCGGGTCCTTGCCAGCACGTCCGCGAACAGCGCGGTGATGACGATGGTCGCGGCGATGCCGGGGCCTGCCCGGCCGTCATACCAGTCGTAGGCGAGCATCCCGGCCACGATGACGAACAGGATCCGCAGCGCACGCGGCCAGAGCAGCAGCCCGCCGACCAGGATCGGCAGGATCATCACGCCGGGCGAGAACCAGGATTCGGAGACCTGCACGCAGGCGATGCCGATCGCCACCACCACCAGCGCGAGGCAGAACGCCAGCCGGCGGTTCCTGGTGATGAACTGGCGGGTGACGATGCTCTGCAGACGCCTGGCAGATTCCTGCACAGCCGACACGAACGCGCCGCGAGCACGAGCAAGCATGATGTCGGCACTGTACCGGTACCTCCGGCGGCTGCACCTTCGGCTTGTCGAGCCGCGTGCGTGAGCACGGCGTTATCGACTCGCGCGGCTACCGGGCGGTGCGATACGAATGGCAGCATGACCGACCCGTTCCCGATCAGGCCAGTCGGCGCCGGCGAGTTCGGCGCGTTCCTGATCCCAGGCGAGCACGCGTTCCACGGCACCTCGCCGCCCAGCGCCATCGAGGAGCACGAGCGGCAGGTTTTCGAGCCAGACCGCAGCCTCGCGGCGTTCGACGGCGACACGATCGTCGGGACCGCGGCGGCGTTCAGCTACCAGCTGTCGGTGCCAGGGGCGATGGCGGGCTGCGCCGGGGTCACGATGGTCAGCGTGCTGCCGAGCCACCGGCGGCGCGGCATCCTCAGCTCGCTGATGGCACGCCAGCTTGCTGACATCGCCGCAGGCGACGAGCCGATCGCCGCGCTGTTCTCATCGGAGTCGTCGATCTACGGCCGGTACGGCTACGGCTGCGCGACGGCCGATCTGAGCTTCACGTTGCGGCACGGCGAGGGCAAGCTGCGGATGCCGGCGGCAGCGGGCGGCGCGCTGCGGCTCAGCATCTGCGAGCCGGGCGAGGTCAGGCCGGAGCTGGCCAAGCTGTACGAGGCGGCCAGCAGCAGGCCGGGCATGCCCGCCAGGGACGACCGCTGGTGGGACAACCGGCTCGACGACCCAGAGGTGTTCAGGCACGGCATGGGACCGCAGCGCTGCCTGCTGGCGGCCGACGCCGAGGGCCCGCGCGGCTATGCGCTCTATGCGTCGCGATCGAGCTGGGGCGAGGACGGGATACCCAAGGGCGAGCTGACCGTGTCCGAGCTCATCGCGGCCGACCCGCAGGCAGCCGCCGCGCTGTGGGCTGACCTGCTGAACCGGGACCTGATCGGGGTGCTGCACGCCAGGCAGCGGCCGGTCGATGACCCGCTGCTCAGCCTGCTCGCCGACCGGCGGCGGGCGCGCAGCTCGCTGACCGACGGGCTGTGGATCCGGCTGGTCGACCTGCCGGCCGCGCTGACCGGCCGGCAGTATGCCAGCCCGCTCGACCTGGTGCTCGAGGTGACCGACGAACTGCTGCCGGCCAACGCGGGCCGGTGGCGGCTGGCCGCGAGCCAGTTCGGCTGGCCGGTGCGCTGCGAGCGCAGCACGGCGGCGGCCGACATCGCGCTGCCGGTGCAGGCGCTCGGCGCGGCCTACCTGGGCGGCACCAGGCTGACCGAGCTGGCCGGGGCCGGGCAGCTCACCGAGCTGACGGCCGGCGCGGTGGCCAGGCTGTCGGCAGCCATGTGGTGGGATCCGGCGCCGTGGTGCCCGGCCATCTTCTGACGCCGTCGAGGAGCTGCCATGGCCGGAGCGAAGATCTCGGTGGACGCCGCGATGCGGGCCAGGGACGTGTCAAGGCCCGGGCCAGCAGAGCTGGCCGGGGCGGCGGCCGCTGCGCCCGAGCCAGCCACGGCGAAGCTCGGCGAAGCCGCGCCGCAAGCCAGCGGCGCCCAGCCAGCCGAG
>JASHQL010000555.1 GCA_030039155.1 Streptosporangiaceae bacterium
CTGGCCGCGGCGGGGGCGGCTGCGCTGGCCGGCGCGGCCGTCAGGGCCGGGTCGCGCGGCCTGCTCGGCTCGGTCGCGATCGCGGCGCGACCTGCCTTCGCCACGGTGCCAGGGCTGGCCGCTGACCGGCTGTCCGGGCTTTTCCTGGTGATCGCGTTCGCGGCGGCATTCGCGGTGTCGCTGGCAGCTGCGTCCTGGGCGGCGGGCCCGGCGGGCCCGGCGAGCCGCGGCCTCGGCACCGGCTACGCGCTCGCGCTTGGCTCGGTTGCCGTGGTGCTCACCGCCAGGGATGCCTTTACCTTCCTGTTCGGCTGGGAGTCGCTCACCCTGGCATTCTGGGCGCTGTCCGGCTTCCGCCGCCGCGCTCCAGGCCGGCCGGCCGCGGCGCTGGTCACGCTGGCGTTCGGCCGGGTCAGCGGCGGGTGCCTGCTGATCGGGATGCTGCTGCTCGTCACCAGGGCCGGCTCGCTGACGCTGGCCAGTTTCACGCAGGTCCACGCGGGCCCGCTGCACGCGGCCGCGTGCGTGCTGCTGCTGGCCGGATTCGCGATCAAGGTCGGCCTTGTGCCATTCCAGGTCTGGCTGCCGCGCGGGTATGCCGCGGCCCCGGGACCGGCGCGGGCGATCATGGCCGGGGTCGCGGTGAACGTCGGGTTCTACGGGCTCTGGCGCACGCTGGCGCTGCTCGGCCCGCCGCCGGCCGCAGCGACCGACGTCCTGCTGCTGCTCGCGAGCCTGACCGCCGTGCTCGGCATCGCGCACGCCGCGGTGCAGGGCAGCCTGCAGCGCGTCATCGCCTATTCCAGCGTCGAGAACGCCGGGCTGATCCTGGCCGGCTTCGGGGTCGCGCTGGTCGGCGCGGCCACCGGCATCCGCCAGCTGATCGCGGTCGGCATGCTGGCCGCCACGCTGCAGGTCATCGCGCACGCGGCAGCGAAATCGCTGCTGTTCGTGAGCAGCGCCGGCATGGAAACGCCGGCCGGCAGCGACAATCTCGACCAGCTGCGCGGGTCGGCCAGGATCGTGCCATGGAGCGGCACCGGGCTGGCGATCGGCAGCCTGACGCTGGCCGGGCTTCCGCCCACCGCCGGGTTCGTGTCCGAATGGTTCCTGCTCGAAGCGCTGATGCAGCAGTTCCGGGTGCCGGGAGTAGCTGACCGGCTGGTGCTGGCCATCACCGGCGCGGCGGTCGCGCTCACCGCAGGCTTCGCCGGCGTGACGTTCGTGCGGCTGATCGGCCTTGTCGTGCTCGGCCGTCCAGAACCGGGCAGGTCAGCCCGGCAGGCAGATGCCGGGCCGGCCGGGCGGGCCGGGATCGTCATGCTCGCCGTCGGCTGCCTGGCGCTCGCGGCGCTGGCGCCGCTGGAGATCCGGGTCATCGCGGCCGGCCTGCGCCCGGTGCTGCCGGCCACGGCAGTCAGCGCGGCGCTGAAGTCCCCGTGGGTGCTGCAGCCCGTGTTCGCCGGATTCTCGATCTTGTCGCCATCATGGCTGTGGCTGGTCATGCCGTCATTGCTGATCGTGGTCATTGCGGTCGGCTGGCTGGCGTCTGGCGGCCGGCTGCTGCGGGTGCGGCGGGTTCCGGCCTGGCGGTCGGCGACCGCGGGAGTGTCGGGGCACGACAGCTACACGGCGTTCGGGTTCGCCAACCCCGCGCGCCGCGTCCTTGCCGCCGTGCTGCACACCAAGGCCGAGGTCACCAGGCTCGAGCATGCCGACGAACGCGAGCCCGCCGGGCACGTCGCGCACGTCGAGTACAGCTCTGACGTGATCGAAGTCACCGAGGAATACCTGTACCGGCCGATCCGCCGGCCGTTCGCTGCGCTGGTCAGGATGGCGCAGCGACTGCAGTCAGGGCGCCTCGATGCCTACCTGGCGTACATGCTGATCGCGCTGATCGCGCTTCTTGCCGTGGTGACCGGCCTGCGCTGACCGGAGGCCGCCGGACCAGGACGCTCGCAGGCTATGCATCGCCGAGCAGATGCGCGCACACGCCGAACAGCCGCAGGTCCGCGGCGATCTCGGCCTGGCGCGCGAAGGCCGGGACGTCACCGCAGGCCAGGGACTGCCAGCAGAAGCTGTTGGCCAGCGAGATGGCCCTCGCGGTGGCAACCGCAAGCCCGGTGGCCGGGCCGGTCTCGATCGCCTGGCGGAGCTGGGTGAGTTCCCCGCTGTCGTAGCGCACCGCGGCTGCTTGCAACTGCTCAAGCCGCGCGGACAGCTCCGCGATCAGGTACTGCTGCATGGCCGTGGTCCTCTCGTTCATGGTGCGCAGCCGCCGAAGACCGCTCCGTCGAGATATGCCGCCGCGCGCCGCCAGGCGGTCGAGCCTGGCGCAGCCCGGCCGGCCCGGCGCGCTTCGGTGGTTCGCTCGAAGGCCTCGGCCAGCTCGGCGATGAGCAAGTCGGCGGCCTGGACTGCGCGCGGGGCAAGCGCCCTGGCCGCGCGCTGATCGCTCGCCCGCAGGGCGAGGTGATGACGGACGCACACCGTCAGCCTGGCCGCTCGCCCCGGCTG
The DNA here is from genome assembly GCA_030039155.1 of Streptosporangiaceae bacterium. Lineage (GTDB taxonomy): Bacteria > Actinomycetota > Actinomycetes > Streptosporangiales > Streptosporangiaceae > JOPF074. Next base: position 2,518 of record JASHQL010000555.1, read on the forward strand.
CTGCACGCCGCCGCGGATCGCGGCAAGGGCGTGCTGCCCGGCAGCCGCTCGTGCCTGGCACACCGGACAGTGATCGGGCCGGCCGGCCGCCCGCCTGGTTGCCTGCCGCCGGCCAGCGAGCCCTGCTGGCCAGCGCGCGGACCAGGCCGCGGTGACGCAGCCTGC
>JASHQL010000556.1 GCA_030039155.1 Streptosporangiaceae bacterium
TTGGCCGCGGCGGCCCTGTTCGCGGCCAGCTCCTGCGCCCTGTTGGCCAGGTCCTGCTCCTGCCGCCGCAGCAGCAGCGCGAGCCCGACCTGGGGATCGACCGGCCGCAGCACGCCAGGCTGGCGGGTCGACGGGCGCAGCAAGGTCAGCTCGGTGAGCTCGTCAAGCGCGGCACGCACCTGGTCGTCAGGCAGGCCAAGCATGTCGACCAGGTCAGCGGCTGAACTGCCAGGCCGGTCCAGCATCGCCTGGTAGACGGCCTGGGCGACAGGGGTAAGTCCGGGCACTTCAACCATCGCGCTGCAAACTATGCCATCGGTCAGGCCGGCCGGCACCCGGCTCCTGGCAGCTTGCTGTCAGGCACCTTGACGACATCGGCAAGGCCTTTCCCAGGGCGGCGTTGATCGGTCACCCTTACTGCCGGAGCGCTCACGAACGTACTTGCTAAGGAAAGAGGGATGGGCGATGCGGATCAACAAAATGGTTGCTGCCGGAGCGGTGCTCGCGGCTGTTGCGGCCGGCGGTGCGCTGACGGCGACCGCCTGGGCCAGTCCAGGCGCCGGCCGGAGCGGTGCGCAGTTGCGGATTGCCAGCAAGGTGAAGCTGGGCCACCTGCCTGAGGGGATACCGCAGGGCGAGCTCACCGAGGCCGCTGGCGGCACCGTGTTCTACGCCAGCAACGCCAAGGTGTACAAGGTGCACGGCAACCATGCGCCGGTGCTGGTGCTTGACGCCAGCTCGCCGGTGCTTGCCGTTGCGGCCAGCAAGTCTGACCTGTACGTCGAGACCGGCCAGACCGTGATCGAGGTCGACCTGGCCGAAGGCGTGTCGGTGCGGCACTGGGACCTGTCGAGCCCGCAGCCGGTCACCCAGGCCGGGCTGTTCATCGTCGGCCACACGCTGTGGTCGTGGACCGACTGGGAGACCGACAGCAGCGGCCTTGAGTACGCGACCGTCAGCCGGATCTCGATTGCCTCGGCCGTGGTGCACAAGGTGACGGCGCTCGCCAACCCGGACGTCTTCGTGGCCGGCCCGTCCGGGCTGTACTTCACCGGCCTCAAGTCCGTCCGCTCCGGCCGCAGCGTGGTGGAAAGGGCCGAGCCCGGCGGCGGCCTGCTGCAGCAGACCGCGCCATACACCAGCGCGCTGGCGCTGTGGCGAGGCGACCTGCTCGGCATCACCGGCCAGCCAAGCCGGCGGGTGCACCGGTGGTCAGCGACGACGCTGCACGCGATCGGCTCGGCGCCGGTCGGCGGCGCTCCGATCGTGATTGACCAGGGCAGCGCGGGGCTGGTGGCGCTGCGGTTCCTGTGCGCCACGCTGGCGGCGTACTGCCACCCGCTTGGCCTGCTCGCCCCGGCGACCGGCCACGTCAGCCAGCAGATCGGCATCGCCGGCGCGGTCGAGCTGGTGCCCGGCCCGCGGTCGGCGGTCATCTCGGTGAACTCCCGCGGCACCGCGTACCTGGACTGGCTGGCCAGCTAGCAATCAGCAGTGAAGATTGTCCCCCCGTTTTGGGGGGGCAATCTTCACTGCTGTACGGCTTCGGGCCTAGCCGACCAGCTCGGCCTCGCCGCTGAACGCCGCCCACATCGCCGCGTAGCTCCCGTTGCGGGCCACCAGCTCGTCGTGCGTGCCGATCTCCACGATCTTGCCGTGGTCGAGCACCACGATCCGGTCCGCCTTCGACGCGGTGGTCAGCCGGTGCGCCACCACCAGCGTGGTGCGCCGCGCTGCCAGCTGCTCGGTCGCCAGGTTCACCTCGGACTCGGCGGCCAGGTCGAGCGCCGCGGTCGCCTCGTCAAGCAGCAGGATCGCCGGGTCCACCAGGTAGGCGCGGGCCAGCGCGATGAGCTGGCGCTGGCCCGCCGCCAGGTTGCGGCCGCGCTCGGTCACCTCGTGCATGAACCCGCCTGGCAGCCGGCAGATCATCTCGATCGCGCCAACCCCGCGGGCCGCCGCCTCCACCTCGGCGTCGGTTGCCGACGGGCGGCCGTAGGCGATCGCGTCACGCACCGTGCCGGCGAACAGGTACGGCTCCTGCGGCACCACGCCGAGCTGCTGGCGGTACTTCGGCAGGTCGAAGGACCGCACGTCGATGCCGTCGATCAGCACGCTGCCCGAGGTCACGTCGTAGAACCTGGCGATGAGCTTGACCAGCGTGGACTTGCCGGCGCCGGTCTGCCCGACCAGCGCCACTGTCTCGCCTGGCGCGATCCGCAACGAGACCCCGGCAAGCGCCTCGGTGCGCTGGCCCTGATAGCCGAAGTGCACGTCGCGCAGCTCGATCTCGCCGCTGAGGCGGCCGGGCACCACCGGATGCTCGGCAGGCGGCGTGCTGGTCGGCGTCTGCAGCAGCGCCTTGATCCGCTTCAGGCCCACGTTGGCCTGCTGGTAGCCGTCGAACACCTGCGACATCTGCTGCACCGGGGAGAACAGCGAGTCCACCCAGAGCAGGTAGGCGATCAGGCTGCCGACCGTGATCAGGTTGTTGTGGATCTCGCTGGCCGCGGCGAACAGCACAATCGCGCCGCCGATCGTGGACAGCGCCTGCACGAACGGGAAGTAGATCGCGATCATCCGCTGCGCCCGCAGCCTGGACTTGCGGTAGGCGCCGGACAGCCCGGCGAACCTGTCCGAGTTCACCTGCTCGCGCCGGTAGGCCTGGGCCACCCGCAGCCCGGCCACGTTCTCCTGCAGGTCGGCGTTGACCACGCTGACCTTCTCCCTGGCCTCGGAGTAGGCCTTGGACGACTTGGACCTGAACACCACGGTCGCCACGATCAGCACCGGCAGCAGGGTGGCCAGCGCCAGGCCGAGCCGCAGGTCGATGATCAGCATCAGCACCAGCACGACCGCGAAGGTGAGCAGCGAGTTGACCATCGTGATCAGGCCGGTCTGGAAGAACGAGGACAGCGCGTCCACGTCGGTGGTCATCCTGGTCATGATCCGGCCGGATAGCTCGCGCTCGTAGAAGTCAAGGCCGAGCCGCTGCAGGTGGGCGAAGATCTTCACCCGCAGGGTGTAGAGCAGCCGCTCGCCGTTGCGCCCGACCACGATGGTCTGCGCCCAGTTCACCACCCAGTCGCCAAGCACGATGGCGAGGCCGATCGCGGACACCAGCAGGATGATCTTGAACCTGGCGTCGAAGCTCAGATAGGTCTTCTCCACGCCGTTGTCGATGCCGCCGCGCACCAGCAGCGGCATCACCGTGCTGGCGATCGCGTCCAGGGCGTCCAGGATCAGCCCGATCAGCAGCGCGATCGCGAATGGCCGCAGCAGCCTGCGCAGGGTGAACTTCGGGTCAGGCGCGCGCGCGAACTCGTCGGAAACGTCGGGCGTGTCGTCCGCCGGCGGCAGCGCAGCCACCCTGGCCAGCAGCTCTGGCGAGGCCGGCACGCCGGCCAGCCAGCCGCCGCCGGCACCGGACAGAGCCGCGCCGCGCTGCGCCGCTCCGCCGCCGCGGCC
>JASHQL010000557.1 GCA_030039155.1 Streptosporangiaceae bacterium
AGATCGGCTTGTTCGTCCTTGGCATCGATGGCGATGAGCGCAGAACCGGGCTCGGCGTCCGCCGGCCCGCCCTTGTGTGTCGTGTGATCAGTCATGGGCGCCGACCCTAGGGACGGAACCTGAGAGCGAGATGAAGGAACGCTGAAGACCGGCGGTCCGCCCGATCGGCTCCGCCCGCAGACCGCGGACCGGCCGACCGCGGCACGTTGACTCCGGCTGGCCGCCGACCTGGCCGCCGACCTGGCCGCCACCGAGGCGCCGGCGCCACCCTGGACGGCGCGATCTGAACCCGCGACCCCTTGACCCTCAAGCCGGGTCACACGCTGCCGGCCGTGCTCCGGGCGCGGGCGAGTCGCGGCGGCCGGGAACCCGGCCCATTAGGTTTGGGTGATGGCACATCGGCCGTTCCAGGTTGTCTGTGAGATTGAGCCACCGACCCGGCCGGACCTGATGCACGTCCGCCATCAGATCGGGACGCTCAGCAAGGTCGCCGATAGCTTCCTGATCCCCGACAATCACCTGGGCAGGGCCACCGTTTCCAGCGTTGCCGTCGCCCATGAGGTGCAGGCCATGGGCGGTCGCAGCATCGCCTGCCTGAATGCTCGGGACCGGAATTTGCTCGGCTTCCGCCGTGACCTGCTGACCGCAGCGTCGTATCAGGTGAACCAGTTCTTGTTCGTGTACGGCGACAAGCCCAGCTCCGGCGGCCGGACCGGGGAGCTTACCGTTCAGGCGATGATGGACGAGGCGAGGGCGGTGCCGGCCGATCCGGCATTCGCTGCGGTGCAGCCGTTCAAGGTCGGTGCCGCCGCTGCGCTGCGCCCGCTGCCGGCCTGGAAGCGCTCCGCCGACTTCCTGTTCCTGCAGGTCAGCTTCTCTCTTACCGAGCTGATGCGGTGGCGGGACGCCAACTCGGTCGACGTCCCCGTCTACGCCGGCGTGCTCGTGCTGGCGAGCGAACTGCACGCCCAGCGGCTCGCGGCCGCCGTCCCGGACATCGCGATCCCGGACAGACTCGCACGCCAGGCGGGCACCGACCGGCTGGCAGGCGTCGAGGCTGCCTGTGACCTCGTGCTGCAGATCCGGGACTCGGGCGCGTTCGCAGGCGTGCATCTCATCCCGGTGACCCGATACCGGGAGGTCGCCGCCAGGCTCGAACAACACCTGGCCTGACAGCGGCGATATCCAACCTGCGCGCCGCGTTCGTCCTGCTCGTAACCCAGCGACGGCGTCCAATCAGCCGAAGCATGACGATGTGCAGAGAGCGCCCCTCCGCAGCTCAGAGTGGTCATGAACGGCAACGTGATGCACCTACTTGCCGTCTCAGTGTTCAGGAACGCCGTCCTGCTCGCTTCGTCAGCTGCAAGTGAGACGAGAGGCTCTGCATGTGCGCACCATAATGATCGCGATTGCCATCGTTGTTGCGGCAGCGGGCCTGAGCGCCTGCGCGGCAGCAGCAGCCAAGCCCGATCCCGCAGAGTCGAGAGCCACGCATGTTGCTTCGGCGAGTGCCACGTCCGGGCCTGCGCCTCCTGGCGCCTACCTGGGGGCGATGGCAGGTCAATGGGCGGGACCGAAGACCCGCCCACGGTACTTCGACCTCGGCGCGGACTGGAGCCTTGTCGGACTGGAGTGGACGCGTTGGACTGCCGTCGGGGCTTACGGCCACGGTCGCTACATCGAGAGCGCAAGCGCAGCCTGCCCGTGCACCAGGTACTCGGCAGCTGTCACTCTCAGCGACGTCAAAACCCATGACGGACGCCCTTACTTCGCCACCATGCAGATCGCGGGCAGGCACCGTAAGGCGATTCGGTTGGTGATCAACGCCAAGTTCGGCTGGTGGCAGCAAGAGTCTCCGACAGTCCAGGGCGGCCTCGATCGATGAAGCCATGTCGGGTGACGGTTCTTCAGCCCGGTCAAGGTGACGCGTACCGCCAGACCTCTGACCTGCGTCGGGACGGCGGGATTTGAACCCGCGACCCCTTGACCCCCAGTCAAGTGCGCTGCCAAACTGCGCTACGTCCCGGCGCCCGCCGCGCGGCGGGCTCACTCACCTTAGCGCAACCTGCGCGGCCCGAGCCGCGCCAGCGCTGGCGCACCTCGGCCGCCCGGCGCAGCTGCGCTGCCGGATCGGCCGGCCCGGCCAGCCTTGCGATGCACGCGCTAGGCTCGATCGCCGCTGGGTAGACCGCAGGAACGGAGTCAAGCCCTGATGAACGAACGCCTGGCAGGGCTGGTGCCCCATCCGCTGACCGTGACCGAGCACGAGGGCAGCTTCCCGCTGGCGGCAGGTACCCAGGTCAGGCCCGCCGACCCGCAGTCCGAGGCGGCGGCGAGCGCGGTGGCCGGCGTGATCGGCAGGCTGCCAGCCCCGGCCGAGCCGCGCCGTACCGGCGGCCAAGGCGAGCCACCGGAGATCGTGGTAGCGGTCACCAGCCGCCAGGGCAACGAGGAGTACAGCCTGCTGATCGGGCCCGACCGGATCGAGATCGAGGCGGGCGGCCCGGCAGGCGCATGCTACGCCGCGCAGACGCTGCGCCAGCTGCTGCCGGCCGACGCATGGCGGGCGGCAGCGATCCCCGGCACCGACTGGACCGTGCCCTGCGCCGAGATCACCGACCAGCCGGCGCTGGCCTGGCGCGGCGCGCACCTGGACGTGTCCAGGCACTTCCTGCCCAAGCGCGACCTGCTCGCGCTGATCGACGCGCTGGCCGCGCTGAAGCTGAACAGGCTGCACCTGCACCTGACCGATGACCAGGGCTGGCGGATCGAGAGCAAGCTGCACCCGGCGGTGCACGAGGCCGGGTCACACCGGCCGCGCAGCAGGCTCAGCCTGAACTCCGAGCGGCCGAAGGTCTACGACGACATCCCGCACGGCGGCTACTACACGCTGGCCGACCTGGCCGAGATCAACGCCTACGCGGCGCAGCGGATGATGACGGTGGTGCCCGAGATCGAGATGCCCGGGCATGCCGCGGCGCTGCTCGCCGCGATGCCGGAGCTGGCGGCAGGCAGCCCGCCGCCGGGCGGCTTCCAGGTCAGCGCGGACTGGGGGATCCTGCCGTACCTGATGTCGCCGCTGCCGGGCACGCAGCGGTTCATCCGCGACATCCTCGGCGAGCTGCTGACCGCCATCCCCGCCGGTTACGTGCACATCGGCGGAGACGAGTGCGTGCTCGACTCGTGGCGGGACGATCCGGCGATCGACGGCTACCGGCGCGACCGCGGCCTGGCGACGCCGGCCGACCTGCACGCCGCGTTCCTCCGGGACATCGCGAACATGCTCGCCGACGACTTCGGCGCCAGGACGCTGGTCTGGGACGAGGGTTTCGCGAGCGCCGGCGCGGTCAGCCTCAGGCCGGACACGATCGTGATGGCCTGGCGCGGCATGGAGATCGCCAGGAAGGCGGCGCTTGCCGGGCACGACGTGATCACGGTGCCGGTGCTGCCGACGTACTTCGACTACGGCCAGGCCGACAGCCAGCTCGAGCCGGTCGCGATCGGCGGGCCGATCACCGTGCAGGACGTGGCGGCGTTCGCCCCGGCCCCTGCTGCCTGGCCGGCCGCGGCCGGCGCCAGGGTGCTCGGCACCCAGTTCCAGGTCTGGACCGAGTACATCCCTGACCGGCTGGCGCTCGAGTACATGGTCTTCCCTCGGGCCTGCGCGCTCGCCGAGGTCGCCTGGTCGGGGCGGCCGTCGAGCTGGTCGGAGGGGGAGCCAGGCAGGCCGCCGCTCGCGCAGCGGGTGGCCGCGCACCTGAGCCGGCTGGACGGCGCCGGCGTCGCCTACCGCCCGCTCGACGGCCCGCGGCCGTGGCAGCAGGGCGGCGACGGGCCGCGACGGCACCGGCGCGGTTACCCGATCGGCGACGTGGCCAGGTACCTGGATGGTCTGGCCGCCGCCGACCCGGCCAGCCTTACTACCAGCGAGTAGCCGCAATCCCGAAGTCTTTCGCAGAGCGAACGGGTTTGATTTCCGCCTGCAAGCCGGCTTACCGTGAACCGACTGGCCGGTACGGATCAGCTGGGGCCGGCAAAGGAGAGCTGGGCAGGCGGCGATGGGATGCGGACCAGCAAGCCGTCGGGGGGAGCGGCCGTGCGCGTGATCGACGAGCGGCCAGCGCAGCCACGGTCACCGCAGGACCTGCCCGTGCGGGAACGGCTCGTCACGGTGGCGACCCGGCTGTTCGCCGAGCGCGGCTTCGAGAGCACCTCGGTGCAGGAGATCGTCGAGGCGGCCGGGGTCACCAAGGGCGCCATGTACCACTACTACGGCTCCAAGGACGACCTGCTGTTCGAGGTGTACCACCGGCTGCTGACCATGCAGACGGCACGGCTCGTCGCGATCGCCGACGGCGACGGCACGGCCGAGCAGCGGCTGCGCAGGGCGGCGGCCGACGTGGTGCAGACCAGCCTGGCCAACCTCGACGACATGAACGTCTTCTTCCGCTCCATGCACATGCTGCCGCCCGACCAGCGCGCCAAGGTCAGGTCGGAGCGCCGCGGCTACCACGACAGGTTCCGCGCGCTGGTCGACGAGGGCATCGAGGCCGGCACCTTCCGCAGCGACATCCCGGCCGACGTGCACGTGCAGTACTTCCTCAGCGCGGTCAACCAGATGGGCACCTGGTTCAAGCCGGGCGGCCCGCTGACCGCGGCCAGGGTCAGCGAGTGCTTCACCGACCTGCTGCTGGCCGGCCTGCGCCCCTGACCAGGCAAGACGGCAAGACGGCAAGCCAGCGCACCCCGCAAGCCAGCCAAGCCGGCCAGCTCACCAGCAGGCAGGGTGCCTGTCCGCCCACGGGTACGCCGCCTCGAGTTGCGCGGCAGCCGCGATCAGCGTCGCCTCGCCGAACAGCCGCCCGACCAGCGACACCCCGATCGGCACGCCGTCGTGCGTCCAGTGCACCGGCAGGGTCACCGCCGGCTGCCCGGTCATGTTGCAGACCTGCGTGAACGGGGTGAACTCGCCCTGCCGCCGCAGGTTCACCATGATGTCGCCGTCCTCGCTGAAGTGCCCGACCGGCTGCGGCGGCCGCCCGAGCGTCGGCGTGAGCACGACGTCGAGGCTGTCGGTGCGCGCCAGCGCCCGCCTGGTCGCGCGCAGCAGGCCGGCCACCGCGGCCGCGTAGTCCGCGCCGCTGATCCGCCGGCCGTACTCCCGCCACGCCCTGGTCACCGGCCGGAGCCGCGGCTCGTCCTCCGCCGCGACCTGCCGGTCGAGCGACTGCACGCCCCAGATCGTGTTAAAGAAACCAGGGACAGCGCCATCGAACGGCGGGTCGATATCGATCACGTCGTGGCCGAGTTGCTGCATTTTGGAGGAAACGTCAGCCAGCGCGCGCAGGCACGCCTCGTCCGGAACTGTGCCATTCGCTGGCTGGCTATACCGGCCCACCCGGAGCCGCCCAGGATCACGGTCCGCGTGCCCGAGGAACGTCTCGCCGTCGGCCAGCGGCGGTGCCCAGAACCGGTCGCCAGGCAGCGAGCCGGTCATCGCGTCCAGCATGGCGGCAGCGTCGCGCACCGTCCTGGCCAGCGGGCCCTGGACGCTGAGCCCGTGCGTTTCCACGTCGACCGGGCCGTTGCTGATCCGGCCGCGGGACGGCTTGATCCCGACCAGCCCGCAGACGCTGGCCGGGATCCTGACCGAGCCGCCGCCGTCGCTGCCATGCGCGAACGGGACCAGCCCGGCGGCGACGGCCGCGGCAGCGCCGCCGCTCGACCCGCCAGCCGAGCAGCCGGGGTCCCAGGGCGAGCGCGCCGGGCCGGCCAGGTCGTTGTCGGTGTACGGGGTCATGCCGAACTCCGGCGTGTTGGTCTTGCCCAGGCTGATCGTGCCGGCCCGGCGCAGCGCGCTGACCACGTGCGCGTCCTGGCCGGGGACGTGCCCGGCGAACAGCCGCGAGCCGAGCGTGGTGGTGATGCCCGCGGTCCAGGTCAGGTCCTTGATCGCGGTTGGCACGCCGAACAGCGGCGGCAGCTCGTCCGGGCCCGCCGCGAGCCGCTCGGTGGCGGCCCTGGCCTGCTCGATCGCCAGGTCGGGCGTGACCGTGATGAACGCACCGAGCGCGGGATTGAGCCGGTCGATCCGGTCCAGGTAGTGCGCCACCAGTTCGGTCGGGCTGACCTGCCCGGCGCGGACTGCCATCGCTTGCTCTCGGGCGGTCAAATTATGGACATCGGTCATATAACAAGCCTAGGCAGGCGTACTGGCCGGCATTAAGCTCACTGCACCATCGGCCAGGCCCGGTGCCGGCCGGACCGGGAGGGGCGTCCTGCCCCGGTACGCCCCGGGGGTGGCCCGGCCCGAGCCCGGGCCTGGCCGATGGCTTATTTCTGGCACGGGGCCCGATGCGCTTATCGTTGGCTTGTCGGAATGTCGTCCTGATCCGAATGCACGGGGCGGGAATGCGGGGAATTCCAGACGGGCATGGCGAGTCTGTGCTCACCGGGCCGGGGCTGCGGGAATCCGGTGCGCAAGGCCGCCGGGACGCCGGCCAGCCGGCGGCGCGGCGGCCACGGCGGGGGCGCCGCCAGGGCTGGCAATGGGGATTCGCCATGCTGCAGGCCCGCCGGGCGTTCTGGCTCGGCATGGCGGTGCTGGTCGGCGGGTACGCGGCCGTCGCCATCCTGCTGCTGGCTACGCCGTCGGTGGCGAACGCCAGGCAGCTGGCCAGGGCGCAGGACAGCGCACATCACGCCGTCTACCCAGGGCCGCCGGTGCCGCCCAGATTCGCCGCGGCGCTCGAGGCGACCGAGGACCACAGGTTCACCACCGAGCCGGGCATCGACCCGATCGCGATCGGCCGGTTCGTCTACGGCGAGATCACCGGCCAGGGTGACACCGGCGGCGCCACCCTGTACCAGCAGCTGGCCAAGATGCTCTACACCAACGGCGAGCCGAGCCTGGGCATGGAGGCCGACCAGGTCGCGCTCGGGATCAAGCTCAGGTTCAAGTACGGCCCGGCCGAGGTGCTGCGGCTGTACGCGGCGGTGGTCTACTTCGGCCACCAGTTCTACGGGCTCGAGGCGGCCAGCTGCGGCTACTTCGGCGTGCCGCCGTCGAGGATGTCCTGGCCGCAGGCGGCGCTGCTGGCCGGCCTGGTGTACGACCCGACGATCGACGACCCGCTGGTCTACCCGGCGCACGGGCGGCAGCGGGAAGAGCACGTGCTTGGCCGCCTGGTCGCGGTCGGCGTGCTCACCCAGCAGCAGGCAAGCCGGGCGCTCAGGGTGCCGATGCGCACGCTGCTCGCGCACGCCGGGCAGGGCTGCGGCAGCCGGGCCGGCTGACCGGCCGGCCGTCGCTAGCCAGGCTGGACCGGCTGCGAGGCGGCTGGCCGGCCTGAGCCGGCCGGCGCGCGGTGCTTGCCGGCCGAGACAGCCGCCTGGCCGTCGCCGTCGCGCGCGACCCAGACCCACCTGCGGTACGACCAGAACCTGAACACCGTGCCGAACCCGATGCCGACGACCAGCGCGGCGTTGTACCAGAGCCCGCCCTTCAGGCCGAGGCCGTAGCGGGCCGCCCAGATGAAGCATTCCTGGATCAGCAGCCCGATCGCGTTCAGCACGAAGAACATCGTGGTCTCGCGCGGCGTGCTGGCGGCGCTCTCCCGGTGCCTGAACGTCCAGAACCGGTTGCCCAGGTAGGTGATCACGGTCGCGACCAGGGTCGCCACCGCGAGCGAGGTGAAGCCGTCGACGCCGACGCCGAGGTGCAGCAGGTCCGCCCCGGCGATGGTGACCAGCGTGCCGACGCCGCCGACCACGAGGAACTTCGCGCCCTCGTGCACGATCTGCCGGAACCGCTGGTACAAGGCGAGGATGCTGCGCACCTGGGCCGGTCCTTCCCGAGTTGCGCGCTTATGCCTGGCGCGCTACCAGGAGGCTACAGCCTTGCAGCGCTGCCCACGGGGGGACGACCCCCCCAGACCCCCCCCCGATTTCAGTGCAGCGGGGAATCCTCGGCCGGGCGTGCCTCGGCCGGCTGCGCTGCCTGGGCCTGGCCAGCTGGCATGGGGGACAGCTCCTCGTGCCCGGTCACGCCCTCGACTGGAGCGCGCTCCACCCAGACCCACTTGCG
>JASHQL010000558.1 GCA_030039155.1 Streptosporangiaceae bacterium
TCGCCGTCAGAGGCGCAGAAGCCGGTCGATGGTGGCACAATCCAGGTGGGATGCCCAGGCGGGGCAAGTAGCTCACCGTGGGCCGTTCTTCCTGGGGGGAGGCCCGGTGGACGAACTCACGGTCACATACGGGAACCAGCAAGTTACCCTTCAACCGCCGCAATACATCCATATCGGCAGGCGGGACGATAACGCCGTCGTGGTCAGCGATCCCCGCGTCTCGCGTGAGCACCTCCGGGTGAGCTGGGCACCGCAGGGCGGCTGGATGCTGGAGAACTTAGGCCAGGCCGGCACCTACATATTCGGGCAGCCGGTTACCTGCGTTTCGCTGGCCCAGCCGGTGGAGGCCCGGCTGGCGGCGCCGGACGGTCCGGCGGTGTTCTTTTCCCCGGCCGTGCCTGCCTCGCCCGGCGGCTACGTCCCGGCATCGGCCCCTCCCCAGCCCGCCTTCGCCGGAGGGGGTGCCCCCACCGCGGGAGGCGCAGCGGGTCAGCCCTGGTGGGAGGCGCCAGCGGCGCCAGCGGCGCCAGCGCTCCAGCCTCCCTACCAGACGAGGACAACGCCGGTGCTGGGCGGCAAGGCATGGTTCCGTACCAGGCGGTCGGGGACCGGCTGGACCCCCGTCTCGCCAGAGGGCTGGATAGTGTCGCTGGTAGCCGTGGTGGCGTGCATATACGTGGCGCTGGAAAAGAAGCATGACTGGTGGATCGATCTGGTCGTCGTCGCCGTCCTGGTGATGGTGGCGTATCTCAAGAGCGCGCCGCCGAGTCAGCAATAACCGCCGTCGGCATCGGTCGTGGCAGTTGCCGTCGTCCACAGGTCCGCCTCCTGGGCGGTGAACACCGGCTCGCCACGATGCCGTATTCGACAGGCACCTCGACTGCGCGAACCCCCGTCGTCTCAGCTGCCCCACAGCCCTCGCATCAGCGTACGGGTGACCTTGCGGCGGACCAGGCGCTTGCCGACGCCGAGTGCGCCGCCGCGCTCGAAGGCCTGCACGTCGCCGATCGCGCGCTGGCCGTAGTACAGGTTCTTCCTGATGTGCTCCAGCTCGTGGCTGGCGCCGCAGCTGTGGCAGTTGTAGGTGATCTTCTGCATCGGCGTTCCTCCTTCGCAGGTGCGACTGGGTAGCCAGCCAGGCCTGCACCGAGACCGCCTTGCCTGGCCGATCGCCAGTTCCTTGTTGATGACGCGCAAGCCCCGCACCCGGCCGGCCTGCAGGCCGGCCGCAAACCGCCACGATGAAACCGGCTCCGGCAAGAGCCCGGCACCCCCGATCCACTGAACCCGCGCGCGCGACCAGTTGTTTCGCGCCGGGCGGATACTGGTGCTAGCGACCGGCCGGCGGTGCCCGGCAGGTCGTTGCTGGAGGGCGCTGTGAATCAGCCAGGTCCTGATGAGATCAGTCAGGGCATGGACCGTCGCCGGTCCCAGCTCATTGACAGGCTGACCAGCTCTGGGCACGCGCGGCGCCGCCTGATCCTGGCCGGCTGCGCCGCGGCGCTGGTCATCGCCGGCGTGACTACCGCCGCGGTGGCGCGCGGGCCGTCGTATCCGTACGCCTGGTGCGGGCCGCTGCTGACCGCCCTGCACGTACGGGGCGAGAGCGACCTGGGGTACGCGGCGGCCGTGGCCAGGGTGGGTCGCCGCGATCATGCGCCGGTCCGCAGGCTGGTAGCGGATCTGCGCGACTATGCGGTGGCCAGTTCCGGGTTGCTGCAGTACCCCAACAACGGCGTGCGATCCGGGAACGCCGCGGGCATGCTGTCGGTCTTCGCTGTCGTGCAGCGCGACCTGCGGGCGCTCAACCGCAGCTGTGCCCAGCCGGCGGGTGCCTACCGGGGCGACTCGTTCTGACCACGAGTCATGCCTGCCAGGCCCGGCTACTGCGGCGGTGAGACGTGCCTACGGGCAGCGCAGCCCGAGTCCCAGAAGACCGGCATCGGGGTTGCAGCGCCGCCGCCAAGTGATCACCGCCGCCGATGGGCAACATGGCACGATGAGAGCGTTGCCCTGCTGAGCGACCGGGCACTTGGGGCGAGTGAGGATGACGTGACTGCCTACGTGTACAAGCTGCAGCACCAGGAGCGGTGGGCTGGCGGGATATCTGACCCCTGGTTTGAGCTGACCGCCGACACCCAGGATGAGCTGCACGACTTTGCCGCGAAGCTCGGTCTGCCCCGCCAGGGATTTCAGCCGGGCAAGCCGGTTGGCCGGCAGCAGGTGTCGGTTTCCTGGCACTACACCGTGACCGCCAGCGAGCATGACCGCGCTATAGAACTCGGCGCACGCGCTATCACGCACCGGGAAGCGAGCGAGATCGAACGGCGCCGAGCCGCCGAGCTCGGGGTTCTCTAGGAGCGGACGGCGCCGGCCCTGCGCCGGTTCAGCCGCCGGTCACGGCAGGCCAGCCGCGCGGCGGGCGGCGGTGGTCACCGGATTGTCCTCCGACGCCCAGGCGATCTCCCAGTAGTTGCCCTCAGGATCGGCGAAGTAGGCGTCGCGGCCCGAGAAGAACTCCGCGTCAACTGGGTCCTTCGTGATGGTCCCGCCGGCCTGGCGGACGCGGTCCGCCAGCTCGTCCACCTCGTCCGGGCCGTCGGTTTGGATGATGATCGAAAAGCGGATGCCGCCGTCACTGGTCCCCGGCTCGGCCCGGCTGTCGATGGCCAGCTTGTCGACAGGAAACAAGGCGAGCAGCAGCCCTCGGAGCTCGAAGACCGCGAAGTCATCGCCGTCGAACACCTGCGGCCAGCCCAGCCGCCGGTAGAAGTCCCGCTGTCCGCCGAAGTCGCGTACGCCGAGCGTGAGAATGTTCGCCAGCGGAAGCTGCCCGGAGGCCATCTCGCACCGCACCTCTCGTTGATGGGCGAGCCCGATTGTGCTCGGGCGCGCAGGCCAGCGTGCGTCAGCTACGACGGTACTCGTCGAGCAAGCTGGCGCCTGCTCGCCGAAAGAGCGAGTCGCGCGTCGCAGACCGGGCTGGCCGTGTGGCAGGGTGACGGGGTGCCCGCGCCCTCGCCGGAATCCGGCAGCCTGCAGTTGATCGAGCGGGGTGTGGTCCGCGTCCCCGGCAGGTGGCCGGATCCTGCTGCAGCATGGCGCGCGGCGTTGCGGGTGACCGCGGCTGCACGCGGCTTCGACGCGTTGTGGGTCGGCCTGCCCGGCCTGGAGGTGGTGGGCGAGTTCACCGTTCCGCCGCCGGGCGTCGTGCAGCGCGACTTCCAGGCTCTGCACTTCGACTTCGGCGTGCCCAGGCTAACCGGGCAGACCGTGCCAGTGTCGCGGTTCACAGCGCTGTACCTGGACCGGCAATCCGCGGGGTCGGGTGCGGCGACCCGGATAGTGCCGCTCCGCCTGCTGCTGGGCCAGCGCGGCTGGCCGGCCGGCCCAGTGCTCGCCGAGCGGCTGTGCCGTGATGGCGTGGACGCAGTCGAGGGCATGCTTGCCAGGGTCATCGAAGCCGCCGATCAGAGCCATGACCTGCCCGCCAAGGACGCCGACGGATTCTTGTGCGGCATGGAGTTCTCCGCCCTGGCGGACGAGCGCGGCTACTTCGCCAGGCACGGACTGCAGTTGGCGGCGGCCGAGGAGGAGTTCGTGCTATCGCCAGGCGAGCTGCTGGTCTTTGACAACCTCAGCACCGCGCACGGGCGCCGCGGTCGCCGGAACACCGGCGAACTGCACCAGCTGTGCATCGGGTTCGCGTCCCTCGACCTGGCCGGCCAGGCCACCCTGCTGGACCGGATCCTCGCCAGCTTCACTCCGGCAACCGGCAGTCGAGATCCCCTGCCGGCCGCGTCGCGGCGGTGAACCGGCTGCCTGATCATCTCTGGCCGGCGCCGGTTACCGTCGAGCTGCCGGCCACCGCGGACGTCGACGCGGTCGAGCGCGAACTCGCTCGCCACGCCCAGGCCGATGACCACCAGTGCTGGGGCTACTTTCCGTCGCTGGCCGGCCGGCCCGGCATCCACACGGACCTGCCCGCCTGCCGGCAGTTCGCCGGCACGCTGCCGGAGATCATGGCGGCAGGGACGCGTTACCAGTTCAATTTCGTCCGGCTCTCGCTGCGCTGCCAGAGCACGCAGGCGGCGTACCACCTCGATACCGACGCCGCCACCGCGCTCACCGGTGACCCGGCCACGATCGGCCAGCGCCTGGTGGGCCGCATCCTGCTGAATCTCAGCAGTACGCAGGAACGGAGCCTCTGCTACCTCGACGTCCGGCCGGCAGCGGCGGCCCTCGCCAGGGAAGGGTCCTACGTCCGGCTCACCTCGATGGCACTCGCAGCCGGGCATGCGGCACGCGCGAGGATCCCCCCGCGATCCGGCACTCTCGCCCACGGCGTCAGCTTCCTGGCCAATCAGGTCCTGCATTCCGGCGTCGACGGGCCACAGGGACACTTTGTCGCCGCCTACGGCTATGACCACTGCGTGCCCACCGGCTCGGTCGCGCGGGTGCCCGGCCGGCTGGCCAGCCGACTGCGATGATTTCACCTGCGGAGGCACGTCTACCGTGCGCTGACGTCGCCAGCGGGAGGGATCGAGCGGTATGGCGCGAACGAGGGACGACCACCTGTGGGCACTGGCGCACGCCGAGCGCGCCGCGCTGGCGGAAGACCTGGCAGGCCTGGGTGCCGCGCAATGGCGGCATGACACGTTGTGCGGCGAATGGGACGTCGAGCAGGTGGTCGCTCACCTCACCGCGGCGGCGAGCCTGAACCGGTGGCAGTGGCTGCGCAGCATCACCCGCGCGCGATTCCGCCCGGACGTGCACAACCAGCGGCGGCTGGCCGAGCACCGCGGCCGCACCCCCGCTGAGACGCTCGACCGGTTTCGCTCAGTCATCACCAGCACGACCGCTCCGTCAGGGCACACCCCGGCCTACCTTGGCGAGGTCGTGGTGCATGCCCAGGACATCCGCCAGCCGCTCGGGCTGTCGCGGGCACCGACCGTCGATGCGCTGACGCCGGTGGCCGGCTTCTTCGCCCGGCGTGACTTCGCCGTTGCCAGCCACACCAGGATCACCGGACTACGCCTGCTGGCAGACGACGGGCCGTTTGCCGCGGGCACCGGCCCGCTGGTCACCGGACCGACGCTCGCGCTCGTGATGACCATGGCTGGCCGCGCACCGTACCTGGCCGAGCTTGACGGCCCGGGCGTGCCGAGCCTGCGGTCGCGGCTGCAGGCCACCGCAGCGGCTCCGACGGGCTGACGGCAATAGGCCGTGCTGACGCGCGATCGTCAGCGCAGGACCAGGAGCTCAAGCCAGTTGGCCCTAGGCTCCTCGCTGTGCGCTCGCCCGGCCTGCTGCACGGCGCGGCGGAGCCGCTCCTTGCCCCGCAGGAACTCCGCATCGGTGAGGCCGCGCATGATGGTGTCGGAGCGGCGGAAGGTGTCGGCCCGGCCGAGGAACTCGGTGAGGCTGAGCAGTGTCTCGGGAACCTGCTCAACCGAGTCCCGCCGGAATCCCGCGGTCAGGAACGCCTGGCAGACCTGCTCAAGCGAGGGAAAGGTGCTGGCCGCCCGCGCGGTCTCAGGAAAGAACTCCCACGGGAACGTGTGCGCCGCGTCTGACCTGCCGGGATACCCCTGGCGGATCAGGACAGGGGCGCCGGGCCTGAGCACACGCCGGATTTCCCTGGCCGCGGCCGCCAGGTCCGGGATGTGGTGGATGACCAGGGACAGCCAGGCGGCATCGGCCGAGTCGGCTGGCAGCGGGATGTCGCAGGCGTCGCCTGCCAGCACCTTGATGCCCGGCCTGGGCGGGATCAGGGCGCGCATCGCCGCCGACGGTTCCACCGCGACGACGCTGACGCCGAACCAGTCGCCGAAGGCCGCGGCGAACGCGCCGGTGCCCGCGCCGATGTCCAGCACCGTCATGCCAGGCGCTGGCTCAAGGTGCTGCCGGACGGCTTCGCGCCATTCCGCCAGGCCCGCTCGCGGCACCTCACGGACCGACTTGTACGCGGCCGCGGTCTGGTCGTCGTAGCTGATCCTGGCCATGTCGTCATGCGCTCCTGCGGGTCTGCGCGCGCAGCTCGGCGACGGTGCAGCGGACCCGGTCCTCGGTGGCACCGAACCCGGCAAGCACACGGGAGGCCGGCCCGTCGTCGTGGTACTGGGCGAGCAGCAGGTGCGCGCTGCAGATGTCGGTGGTGCCGTGCGCGAGCGCCTCGGGCAGCGAGGAGATCAGTACCTTCTGGCCGCGCGGGCGGCTGAACCGGACCGGGCCGTTGGTCCTGCCAGGGCCATGGCCGATGCTTTCCTCCAGCCGCCGCCGCAGCGACTCCAGGCTGACCTCGAGCCTGTCAAGCGCGCAGATCCCGGTGCCCTCGCCAACCCTGATCAGGCCGAGCAGCAGGTGCTCGGGATCGACGCTGCAGTGGCCGAGCCGCCTGGCCTCCTGACGGGCCATGAAGACGGTGGCGGCGGCGTGCGGGCTGAACCGGGCTAGCATCCGGCCGTCAACGGACATGCCCGCACCGGCGGTGGCGGGCCGGGGGTGACCGTGCAGCGGCAGACGCACCCGGCCCTCCCTGTGCCCGATGTGCGGCATCCTGAGGCTTCGCGCGGCGGGCGCGGACAGCCTGACCGCCAGCCACTCGGCCATGTCGTCGGGCTCGATCCGCCCGGATGCCAGGCAGTCAACGACGATCGCGGCGACCTGCGGCGGCTCCAGGTCGGCCCGCCAGCCGTTGACGGCGAGGAACTGCAGGCCGGCTGCGACCGCGACCTGCACCCGGTGCTCAGCGAACGGCGGATGCTGCAGCAGCCCGTTCATCAGGTGCGCGCAAGCCGCCGCCGCTGCGTAGCTATCGGGCAGCGCCAGTGCCACCGGAGCCTCGGCCAGCGCGGTCTCGGCGGCCTGCGGGTCCAGCCGCCTGAGCGCGGCGCCGGTTCCGATGCCGAGCACCCGCCCGCCGATGACCACGAGATCGGCGACATCCAGCGCGGTCACGGCTCGTCACCCCGCAGCAGGTCGAGCAGCCGCTGGTGGCGGGCGAGGCTGTCCTCGAGCAGCCTGCGGAACCGCTTGTCCTTGCGGCGCGCCTCCACCAGGGCGGCGATTGCCTCACGGGCAACGTCCGACACCGAGCGGCCCTCGACCTCCGCGATGCCCGCCAGGCGCTCGGCCAGGTCCTGATCGAGCCGCAGGACCATGTTCTTCGTCGGGGCGCCGCTGGCCCCGCGCATGAGCTTCTCTGCCATAGTGACTGCACGATATCTAGATATCTCGGAATCTACAAGAGGCGTGTGCAGGGCAGCAGGCGCTAGCCCGCGGCCAGGCCGGGATCCAGTCCGGCCAGGCGCAGCCGGGGCCGTGCTTCCCGCTGCGTGAGGACCGGCGCGGGGTCGCCGGCCAGCGACTGGGTCTTCGCGTCGAACGCGCGCTGCCACAAGCCGGCCGCCCAGCAGGCCGCGTACTCCTGCGACGTCCAGTGGCAGCCGCGGGCCCGCTGGTAGGCCTCGAGGAAGGCAGCGCTGTCGTCGACGCTGGCCGGCGGCGTGCCGGGATCGATGCCGGCGAAGCTGACCGCGGCGAATCCGGCGATCGCCGGTTCTGGCTGGCAGATGACGCTGTCCCAGTCGTGCACGGCGACCAGTTCCCGGCCACGCCAGCGCAGGTTCTCCGGGTGCCAGTCGCCGTGCCCGATCACCTGGGCGCTGGTCAGGTCGAGCAGCTGGTCCCGGACGGCGGCGGCGACCCGAGCCAGCCACCGCGGTTCCTGGTACCGATTCAGGTCAACGTCGTACTCTTCCGGCTTGGGCCACAGCCCTGGCCCGGCGTGGTCCCAGCCGACCCAGGACGGGGACGGCGTCAGGCCCGGCACCGAACCCGGGCTCGGCGCAAGCTCATTCAGGCGGGCCAGCGCGGCTGCCGACAGCGCAGCCAGCCCGTCGCCCGGCGGTTCGCCGACGTCAGGGACGAGCACCTCGGCCGACGCCGCATAGCCGGCCAGCGGCTGCAGGTCCACCAGCGGCTCGGGACAAGGAAACCCCGCTCGCCACAGCGCCTGGTGCACGGCCGCGCAGCCGGCCAGCCGCGGCAGGCCCGGCCGTACCTTGACGACCACTGCACGGCCGTCCGCCAGCCTGAGCCCTCGCACGGCTGACAGGTGGCCCGCCGCGAACAGCTCGGCGACCGGCGGCGCACCCAGCCACCGGGTGCACCACTCGGCCAGCGCGGCTGCGCCGACGGCCGGGCGGATGGTCTCGGTCACGCCTCAATCCTCCGGCAACGGGCCGAGGTCGTCGCGGCGGCAGGTGACGCCTGGCATGTCACAATGCCGGGCATGACCTGGACCGTGCCTGAGCCGGAGCGGGTGTGGGAGCCGTTCGTCGCAGACGAGCGCACGACGCTCGAAGGATTCCTGGACAAGCAGCGCACGACGCTGCTGTGGAAGTGCGCCGGCCTGACCGGCGAACAGCTGGCCCGCCGGTCGGTGCCGCCGTCGAGCCTGTCCCTGCTTGGGCTGGTGCGGCACCTGACCGAGGCCGAACGCGGCCACTTCCGCATCGAGTTCGCCGGTGCGCAGGTCGGGCATCCTTATTCGACCGGAGACCGGCCGGACGCGGCATTCACCGACGCTGCCGCAGGCAATGCCGAGCAGGACATCGCCGCGCTGATCGCCGAATGGGACCTGGCCCGCGCCGCCATCGCAGGCGTCGGCCTGGACGACTGCTTCACCCATCCGGAGATCGGGCAGATCTCGCTCAGGACCCAGCTCAACCACATGATCGAGGAGTATGCGCGGCACATCGGCCAGGCCGACCTGCTGCGGGAATGCATCGACGGCGTGACCGGCGAGTAGCCGCTCCCGGCAGCGCATCGGTCAGGGCTGGCGCGCAGCCGCCGCGATGCTCTCCAGCTTGGCCCGGTAGTCCTGCCACCACTGCTGGTCAGCGGGCGGCAGGTTGGTCCGGTCCGGCAGCAGGCCCGCGGCTCCGTCGATGAGCTCCCTGAGAATGTCGGCATGACCTGCGTGCCGGTGTGTCTCGGCGATCATGTGCAGCATGATCCGGTGCAGGTTCACCTCGGCGCGATCACCGGGCCACCACGGGACGTGGCCGATGGCGTCCACGCCCAGCGCGTCGAACGTCTCGTCCGCGTGCGCCCAGGCCTTGCGGTACCAGCCGACGATGTACTCGCGCGGCTCGTCAGCGGCGGCGTACATGTCCACCATCGGCGTGCTCTCCAGCACCTCCAGCTCGGTCCACGGCGGCGGGTCGGGAACCGGCCGCCCGAACGTGTCCCCGAAGTAGCCGATCTCGCACGAGGTCAGGTGCTTGACGATGCCGAGCAGGTTCGTGCCGGTCGGGGTCAGCGGGCGGCGGACGTCGTACTCGGTAAGCCCGTCGATCTTCCAGAGCATGGCGTCCCTTGCCTCTTGCAGGTAGCGGCGCAGGTCTGACTTCTCGTCTGACACGGTCATGGCGGCCAGTCTGCCAACCGGCTCGGACAGCAGCGGGGCACGGGCGCCGGGAAAACCGGTCGCCAGCACCGGCCGGATGCGCGAGCGTAGCTCGGGTGGACCTCGCTGATGCGGCCGCCGCCTGGCGGCGCGACGGGTACCTGGTCCTGCCCGGCTACCTCCACGGACCCGACCTCGAAGCAGCCAGGCGCGACCTGCCTGCGGTCTTTCCCAGCGCCGAGGAGTACCACGCCGCGCCGGGCGAGGGCGCGAACCGCCGGTACACCGGCGACGAGTTCGGCGGCATCGTCGCGTTCCCGTTTGGCACCGTCGACCTGTGCCGGCTGGTCGTGCACGACAAGATCGTCGCGCTGGCCGAGGCCATCTTCGGCACCGCGGACATCCGCATCTACGCATCGGAGCTGTGGGCGAAGTACACCGGGGCCGCCAGCTACGAGCAGGAACATCACCGCGACTACCTCGGGCACACGCCGCTGGTGCCCGCGGAGGGGGACCTGCGCTGGCGCGGCCTGGAGATGTTCATCTGGCTGAGCGACGTGCCCGAGGACCACGGCCCGACGCACATCGTGCCGCTGCCGGTCAGCGCCGGCGCGCCGGCCTTGCCGCACGGCTACCTGCGGCCGGAGCGGCCTGAGTTCTACCGGCACGAGCGGTCGGCCGCGGGACCGGCAGGGACGGTCGTCGCCTACAGCACCGACACCTTCCACCGCGGCACCGAGATCACCGCGCCGCGGTCGGCCAGGTTCAGCGCGCACGTGAGCTACAAGCACGCCGACAACCTGTGGACCGGCCGCCACGCGTGGGGTGACCACTCGTTCCACCCAGACTGGAACCCGTTCGTGCAGCAGGCGAGCATGCGGCAGTTGCTGCTGTTCGGCTTCCCGCCGCCAGGTCATCCGTACTGGACCAGGCAAACCGCGGCAGACCTGGCGGTCAGGTACCCGGGCATCGACGCGAGCCAGTGGCTGCCAGAACGGCGGTAGCCGCGGTGGCGCGGCAGCGCATGTGCGTGGCATGTTGATGGGGTCGAGAGGCGCTGCGACGGACGAGGTCCGCCACGCTCGGCACACGTTCCCTGCATCGGCAAGGGCGCCTGCGTCGTCGGTGGAGGCGAACGGTCGTGATCATGGCAGGGCGGGTGGCCGGGCTGTGGCGGTACCCGGTGAAATCCATGGCAGCCGAGGAACTCAGCTCGGTCGAGGTCTCCTGGAACGGGCTGGCTGGCGACCGCCGGTGGGCGTTCGTCCGCGCCGGTCAGCAGCGCAGCGGCTTCCCCTGGCTGACGATCAGGGAACTGCCGGAGCTGGCCCGCTACCGGCCGCGCTTTGCCGACCCCGACCGGCCAGAAGCCTCGCTCACGCTGGTGCGCACGCCGTCCGGTGGCGAATTCGAGGTGGCCGATCCGGCGCTCGCTGCCGAGCTCGGGCCTGGCGTCCTGGTGCTCAAGCAGAGCCGCGGGATCTTCGACACGATGCCGCTGTCGTTGCTGACCGTGCAGAGCGTGGCGGCACTCGGGGAGACGGTCGGCGCCGGCCTGACGGCCGCACGGTTCCGGCCGAACATCCTGGTGGACACGGCCGGGCCTGGCTTTGCCGAGGACGGCTGGATCGGCCGGGTCGTGCGCATCGGCGGGCTGCGGATGCGGGTCGACAAGCCGGACCAGCGGTGCGTGATCATCACCATCGACCCGGTGACGCTGCACCGGAACCCGGCGGTGCTGGCCGCTGTCGCCCGCCAGCGCGGCGGGCGGTTCGGCGTCTACGGCTCCGCGGTGCAGCCGGGACCGGTATCGGTCGGTGACCCCGTCGAGATCGAAACCTGAACCGCCGCCAGGTAGCGTCGCGGCATGCGCCGATGCGGGCCTGGCTGGCTGGCGATCCTGGCGGTGGCCTGTCTCGCGGCTGGCTGCGGCTCCGGGCACGCTGCCGTCCGCCACGGGCCGCGGCGGCTGGCAGACTGCCAGGGCGCCCCGGCCGTGCGGCCCGCGATCGTGGTGGTCAGGTGCGTCGACGGCAGCATGGTCGCCAAGGACCTGCAGTGGTCGGGCTGGGGCACGCCGG
Source organism: Streptosporangiaceae bacterium (assembly GCA_030039155.1). Classification (GTDB taxonomy): domain Bacteria; phylum Actinomycetota; class Actinomycetes; order Streptosporangiales; family Streptosporangiaceae; genus JOPF074. Next base: position 11,497 of record JASHQL010000558.1, read on the forward strand.
TCGCGACGGCCAGCGGCACCGCGCTGGTCAACATGTGCGAGTTCGTGCCGCAGGATTGCGCGAACGGCGACTACAAGTCGTTTCCGATCGTGCTGATCGCGTCGGGTAGCAGGCGGTGCCCGCGCGGCGGCCCTGCGTATGCCGAGATCCAGACCGTGATCGTCGGCAGGGATGGCGGCGTCTGGCCGCAGCGGGTCATCGATGCGATCACGCAGCGCCCGTGCCACTAGCGGCGCTGTATTACCGTCGGAGGCGTGGCCGAGCCAGCGGAGACCGAGCAGCAGCGTGGGGTGCGCCACCGGCAGCGAGTGCTGTTTGACGGCGTCGCCCAGCTTTACCAGTCGACGAGGCCTGGTTATCCGGCCGAGATTATTGCCTTCATGCTGGAAACGGCTGGCGTGGGCGCGGCTAGCTCCGTCCTCGAGATCGGCTGCGGGCCAGGCCAGCTGACCAGGGATCTGGCTCGCTACGGATTCCGGCTGACGGCGATCGACATCGGCCAGGAGATGATCGCGGCCGCCCGCCGAAGCGTCCGCGGCCTGGCGGTGGAGTTCCAGGTCACGCCGTTCGAGGACTTCGCGGCCGCCGATGCCAGCTTCGACCTCGTCGTGTCCGCGACGGCGTTCCACTGGATCGACCCCGAGGTCAAGTTCAGCAAGCCAGCCCGGCTGCTCCGGCCCGGCGGCTGGCTCGCCATCCTGTCCACCGGCGAGCGGTATGACGACCCGCTCGGTGCCGCGCTCGACGGCATGTGGGCGGCGCGCAGCGACGGCCAGGTGCGGCGCCGGCCTCCGCCGGACGAGATCACCGCGTCTGGCCTGTTCGGCGAGCCGGTGCACCGCGAGCATGAGCAGCGCACGGTGCTGGCGCCCGAGGCGGTGATCGGCCTGGAGAACACCAGGGCCACCCCGCTGAGCTGGCCGGCTGCCGCCAGGCAGGCGTTCACCGAGGAACTGCGCGCGCAACTCGGCTCGGCCACCGAGGTGCATCTGACCCAGCACACGGCGCTCACCATGGCGCAGGTCAGCTAGCGGTCGGTCCGGCTCGCCGGGACGACGCCGGTCAGGGGAAGAAGCGCTCGGCGCTCGGATGATCCTGCGCGGCATCCACGCAGACGTTGGCGCCGCTGATGCCGCTCGCCCGCGGGCTCAGCACAAAGCACGCGGCGTCTGCGACTTCCTGCAGCTCGACCAGGCGGCCGCGGGGGAAGTCGTTGGCCTCGAAGGCAGCGAAGCTCGCCGGATGCGCCGCCCGGAACTCGTCCCATCCGCCGCCGGGGAACAGCACGGATCCGGGACTCAGCGCGTTGACCCTGATGTTGCGCGGCCCGAGTTCCTGGGCCAGCGACGCGGCGAGCTGGATCTCGGCGGCCTTGGCCGCCGCGTAGGACGACTCGGGGCCCGGCTTCCAGCCGCTGATCGACGCGATGATGAGCGCGCTGCCGCCGCCGGCCCGGTCGAAGTGCGGCACCGCGCACCGGATCGCGTGCGCCGCGTGCAGCGCGTTGATGGCGAAGGTGCTCATCCAGTCCGCGGGCGTCGAGGCCAGCAAGTCACCGCCTGAGGCGCCGCCGGCGTTCGCGACCAGCAGGTCAAGTCCGCCAAGCTGGTCGGCCGCCGCGTCCACCGCGCGGCCGAGCTGCCCGGCATCGGTGACGTCGGCCTGCACCGCACGGAGCCCCGACCTGGCCAGGCGGCCGGCGTCCCGGCCGCAGACGACCACGCTGGCGCCCTCGGCGGTCAGCGTCCGCGCGATCGCGAGCCCGATGCCGAGGCTGCCGCCGGTGACGAACGCCCTGCTGCCGGATAGTCCCAGGTCCATGATTCAGCTTCCCGTGCGGTGGCGCCGCTTGGGTAGTGTCGCCGCATGCCGACCCCAGAGTTCGTGCTCGAGCTGCGCAGGTTCATCGGCCACCGGCCGCTGTGGCTGGCGGTTGGCATCGGCGTGGTGCTCGACGGCGAGGGCAGCGTGCTGCTGCACCGGCGGTCCGACACCGGCCGGTGGGCGCTGCCCGGCGGGATCATCGATCCGGCCGAGCAGCCTGCCGACGCTGTCGCCAGGGAGGTGTTCGAGGAGACCAGCGTGCTGGCCGTGCCCGAGCTGCTGACCAGCGTGACGGTCTCTGGCCAGGTCAGCTACCCGAACGGCGACCAGGTGCAGTACCTGGAGCTCACCTTCAGGTGCCGGCCAGCCGGCGGCGAGCCAGCGGTGAACGACAGTGAGTCGCTCGAGGTCGGCTGGCACCAGCTTGCTGCCGACCCCGGCCTGAGCGCGCGCGACCGGCGGCTCATCGACACCGCGCTTGGCTGCACCGGAGCGGCGGCCTTCAGCTTTTCCTGGGCCGGCCCCGCACCCGGCTCCTGACTGCGATAAGGAAAGCCTTAATCCGATCTGCCTGCCAAGCCGGCGCGAACTAGACTTGAGCAGGGCTAATGACGCCGTCCGGAGGGCGACTTTCCGAAGATGAGCCAGGACCATCAGGAGCAGGCCATCGAGGTGCTCCGCACCCTGTGGAGCAGCCGAGGCCAGGGCATGGCCGACCTCGAGGCCATCAGCGAGCCAAAGGCATGCAAGCGGATGGCTGACGTAGGGTTCGGCGAGCTGGACGGCGAAGACGGCGGTGACCTGCGCGCTGCCTGGCGTGAGACGCTCAAGCGCGAGGGCAAGCTGCGGCCGGCCGACACCAGCATCAGGGACCTCGTGCTTGGCCCGCCAGCGGCGAACTAGGCCGGAGCCGACTGGATGGAGCATCCGGCCACCGTCGGCGAGCTGGCCGACACACTTCGCCAGGGTGGCTACCTGGCCGACCGCGGCCTCGCGACCGCGCTGTTCGTCGCGCTGAACTTGCAGCGGCCGATCCTGCTGGAAGGCGAGGTTGGTGTCGGCAAGACCGAGGTCGCCAAGGTGCTGGCGCAGGTCTTCGGCCGCCGGCTGATCAGGCTGCAGTGCTACGAGGGCATCGACACCAACCAGGCGCTGTATGAGTGGGACTACGCGCGGCAGATGCTGCAGATCAGGGCGCTGTCCGAGCATCAGGCGGCGGACGAGTCGGCGGTCGACAAGCTGTTCGGGCCCAAGTTCCTGCTGGAGCGCCCGCTGCTCGCGGCGGTCAGGGCGGGCGATCAGGCGGTGCTGCTCATCGACGAGGTGGATCGTGCCGACGACGAGTTCGAGGCGTTCCTGCTCGAGGTGCTGTCCGACTTCCAGGTCAGCATCCCGGAGATCGGCACGATCACCGCGCCGACCAGGCCGCTGGTGGTGCTCACCTCCAACCGGACCCGTGAGCTGCACGACGCGCTCAAGCGGCGCTGCCTCTACCACTGGATCGGCTACCCGTCGCAGCAGCGCGAGGTCGAGATCGTGCTGGTCAAGGAGCCAGCGGCGGCCGAGCGGCTGGCCCGCAAGGTGGTCGCGGCCGTGCACCGGCTGCGCGAGCTGGACCTGGCCAAGCCGCCGGGAGTCGCCGAGACCATCGACTGGGTGAAGACCCTTGATTTCCTCGGCGCCGACGACCTGGATCCCGGCCTTGCCGCCGACACCCTCGGCGCGGTGATCAAGGAACGCGACGACCTCGACCTGGTGCGCGACATCATGGAGGAGATCACCTCAGGTGGCGGCTGACCTCGGGGCGGCGGAGCGGGCCCCGTACACGGCAGTCCTGGTGGGCTTCGCCCGCGCGCTGCGGGCAGCCGGCCTGCCCGCCGGCACCGGCGACGCGCAGGCATTCTGTGCCGCGATGGCGCCGCTCGACCCGACCGACATGATCGACGTGTACTGGGCCGGGCGGGCCACGATGACCAGCCGCCCGGCCGACATCGAGGTGTACGACCGGGTTTTCCGCAGCTACTTCCTCGGCGCCGCGGACGCGGCCGGCGGCAAGCTGCCCGCGGTCGCGCCGCAGCAGGGCACCGCCGTCGGCGTGCTGAACGTCCCCGCCAACGACGTTCAGGAGGGGAACGAGCGGCCGTCGCTGCAGGGTGTCATGGCGGCCGGAACTGAAGTGCTCAGGCACACCGCGTTCGCCAGGTGCACGCCAGACGAACTGGCGGCGCTGCGCCGGATGATGGCCAGCATGCGGCTGATCCCGCCGCGCCGCCGGACCAGGCGCACGGTCCCGGCCGGCCGCGGCCACCGGCCTGACCTGCGCCGCACCATCAGGCAGTCGATGCGGATGTGCGGCGAGCCTGCCGAGCTGTACTGGCGCCGCCGCAAGCTGCGGCTGCGGCCGCTCATCCTGATCCTCGATGTGTCCGGCTCGATGGCCGACTACTCGCGCTGCCTGCTGCAGTTCGGCTATGCGGCGCGGCGGGCTGCCGACCGGGTGGAGGTGTTCTGCTTCGGCACCAGGCTGACCAGGATCACCAGGGCGCTCGAGCACCAGCGCCCTGACGAGGCGCTCGACCGCGCGGCGCAGGCCGTCGTCGACTGGGCCGGCGGCACCAGGATCGGCGCGTCGCTCGACGCGTTCGTCAGGACCTGGGCCAGGCAGGGCGTCTGCCGCGGCGGCATCGTGGTGATCTGCTCCGATGGCCTGGACCGCGGCGATCCGGCGGTGCTCGCGGCGGCGATGGAGCGGCTGGCCAGGCTCAGCCACCGGATCGTCTGGCTGAACCCGCACCGCGGCACCGACCGGTCGTTCACGCCGAGCACGCTCGGCATGATGGTCGCAGCACCGCACACCGACCTGATCCTGTCCGGTCACGACCTGGCCAGTCTCGAAGAGCTCGCGGAGATGCTGCCGGCCCTCAGCTAGCAGGCCGCGCAGCAGGAGTGGGGAGCAGATGATCCGGCTCGGCTCGCTGGCCGGGTACCCGTTCGAGGGCCCGCGGCTGCTCGGCGGCTGGACGCCGCCAGCCGAAGCCGCCGTGTACGCGATCTTGTACAGGCCCGAGCCGCAGCCGAAGCCGAACCACTACGCGGTCATCTACGTCGACCACGCCGACGACCTGTCGGCGGAACGGCTGCCGTTCCGGCACCCAAGAGCGCCCTGCTGGGTGCAGCGCGCCGGGTCGCAATGGCAGCTGCACATCGCCACCTACCAGGTGCCAGGCGGCGGCCGGTCGCACCGCGAGCTGATCGTCCGCGAGCTGATCTCGGTCTACAAGCCCGGCTGCAATCCGCGCCAGTACGGCCAGGCGTGGCGCGACGAGTGGATCGGCGAGTACTCGGCACCGACCACCGGCCCGCTGGCGATGCGCCGCCCGGACGAACCCGAGCAGCGGCAGCCAGAGCCGGAAACCGAGCCGGACCAGCCGGGGTAGCGCCCCGTTACTTCGGCGCGTACCCGACCGCGTCGGTCAGCCTGGACCTGCGCAGCCCCGAGGCCGGCCTGGCCGGCGGCGGCTCGGCGGGCGCGGGCTCGCGCGGGGTGACGTCGGCGACGATTTCCTCGGCCATCCCGTACAGCAGCGGCAGCGCGCCCGCCACCACCCCGCCGGTCGCGTTGATGTGCTCGACTCCCGGCTCGATCAGCTCGGCGTGCCCGACGATCGTGCGCACGGTCTGCGCGCAGTCCTCCAGGTTGTCGGCGATCCTGGTGAGCAGCGTGCCGACCCAGTACAGGTAGAAGGCGAGGCCAGCCACCAGCAGCAGGATGTCCACCAGCGTGAGCACAACCAACAGGGTCATGACTTGACCTTTCCGAGCACCCGGCCGAGGAACAGGTGGTGCTGCAGGCCCTCGGCAAGCACCGCGTCCACGCCGTCACCCACCGGCGCGATCAGCGATGTGCTCTCGGTGTTCGCGGCCGCCTCGTGCAGCGTGTCCCGGATCTGCGCGACCCGCTTATCGATGGTCTTGACGTAGGCGATCAGCAGGCTGAGCAGCGCGGCGACCGCGAGCACCACCACGAAGCCGAGGATGATCGCCCACCACCAGCCCGTCTTGGTTCCGGCCGCCAGTGCCAGCACGTGCATGGCCTAACCTCCTAGCCTGGCGCGGCCGCGGGCAAGCCCGGCCACGATGGTCTGCGCGTACTTGATGGTGGTGCTGAGCGCGGCCAGCGGTGCGGTGTTGTCCCTGGCCTTGACCAGCTCGCCGTTGATCAGCGGTGCCGCCTGGCCGATCTTGTGCGCGAGCACCAGGATCGGCACCACCAGCGCCACCACCACCAGCACGATGACCGCACCGATGACGAAGCCGACGATCCAGCCGGTGTGGCTCACCCCGCCGGCGGCCAGCACTACCGCCGATGTCCTGGTCATACCGACTCGCAGAAGTCAGAGACCGGCTTGAGGTGCTCGTTCACCGAGGTGAGCCTGGCCGGCACGGTGCTGGTCTGGTCCGCGACTACCGTCACGCCGCCGAGCACCTTGCCGAGCGTGCTGTAGGTCGCCCGCAGGTGGAAGATGACCCGCAGCAGGGCGATGGCGACGAACGCGATGATCAGCGCCGCGACGATCAGGGTGCCTATCGCTGCTCCCGGCATGGCCTTCTCCTTTCTGTCAGCCAAGCAGTTTCGCGACCGAGCCCGCGTACCGTACGGCGCCCGTCGTGACCGCGGTAATGGTGGTGTCGGTCTCGGCGAGCGCTTCTGGCACGCCGTCAAGCTCGCCGATCAGCGCGACGCCGCCATCCAGGATCCGCTCGGACGCACGCCGGATCCGCTCGACGGCGGCGAGCACCCGGTTCAGCAGCCAGATGACCACCGGCAGGATCACCACCAGGACCACGGCATTGCCGATCCACCACAAGGTCATAGCCGTCATCCCCTTAGCTCGGGTTGGACTGGTAAGGCGCGAAGAACCGGCGGAACACCCGGCTCAGCGCCATGAACGCGGCCCGGAGGCCGACGGCGAAGCCGCTGGCCGGTGCCGCCGACGCCTGCGCCACCGACTCGCCGCGGTCCGCCCGCAGAATCCGGTCCTGCATGTTCGCGGCGAAGTCGCGCATCAGCACCGAGCTGACGTCGGAGATCATGCCGCGGCCGTACTGCGCGGCGGCCCCGGCGAGCTGCAGGTCCTGGGTGACTGCCACCTTGGTGCCCTGGCCAACCGCGGTCAGCGCGGCGGTCACCACCATCGAGGCCTGGCCCCTGCCCCGCTCCTCGGCGCCGCTGGCATGCACCACGATCCGCCGGGCCGCGTCATCCCGCTCGGTGATGTCGGCGGTGCCGGCGAACCGCAGCCGGACCGGGCCCATCCGCACCGTCACCCTGCCCTCGTACTTGCCGTCGCCGAGGTCCTCGGTCAGCTCGGCGCCTGGCAGGCAGGACGCGACCTGCGGGATGTCGTCGAAGAACCGCCACACCCGGTCCACCGGCTGCGCCACGTCAAAGTCGTTCTCGATCAGCATCGGCTCTCCCTGGCGGTGTAGGCAGCTGGATCTTGATCGAACCGGCTACGGCAGCCCGCGCTGCAGAAGTAATAGGTCACGCCCTGGTACTCGGCAGGCCGCGCGCCAGGTCCTGGCGTGACGGTCATGCCGCAGACCGGATCCACCGCGGCTGCGACCGGCGGAGCAGCGACCGCATCGCCGTTCCCGGCGATCGTGTCGGCAGCACGCAGCTTGACCAGCTCGGCGAGGATCGCGACCGCGATCTCCCGGTGCGAGGTGTGGCCGAGGTCGGCGCCGGCTGGCACCCGCACCCGGTCGAGCTGCTCGGCGGGCAGCCCGCGATCGGCGAGATAGCCGAGCACGGTGGCGCCGCGCCTGGCCGAGCCGACCAGGCCGAGGTAACGCGGGCTGGCCGCGATGGCCTGCTCGACCGCCTCCTCGTCGCCGTGGCCCTGGGTCGCGACCACCACCATTGACTGCGGGCCGGCGCCTGCGGCGGCGAACTCCTGCTCGGTGCCGACCAGCTCGGCTCGCCAGCCGAGCTGCCCGGCCATCCCGGCCAGCGTCTGCGCCATCGGTGACCTGCCGTAGATGACCAGGTGCGGGACCGGCAGCACCGGCTCGATGAAGATCTCCAGCGCGCCCTCGCTCTGGCAGGCGATGGGCACCACCGTCATGCCCTCGGGCACCGCGTCGCCGAATTGCTCTGGCGTGCCGAGCAGCAGCAGCGCGGCGTTCCCGTCCTCGATCGCCTGCCTGGCCGCCCTGATCACCACCGGCTCGGCGCAGGCACCGCCGATCCAGCCGTGCAGCTCGCCGTCCGGGGTGATGATGGCGCGCGAGCCGAGCTTGCCGGACGACGGGCCCTGCCGCCAGACCACGGTGGCAAGCGCGAACGGCTCACCGCGGGCGGCCATCTCGGTCGCCTGCTGCAGCACGTTCCAGCCGTCCATCAGCCAGTTCCCTAGCCGTCCGACCTGACCGGTGGCGCGCCGGACACGTCGTGCCGCTCGGTCAGCGCCTCCCAGACCCGGTCCGGCAGCAGCGGCATGTCGATATTGCGCACGCCGGTGTCGGAGATCGCGTCCATCACCGCGTTCACGAACGCGGCGGGGCCGCCGACCGCCGCGCACTCGCCGACGCCCTTGGCGCCGATCGGGTGGTGCGGCGACGGGGTGACCACCTCGCTGTGCAGCTCGAACCCTGGCGTCTCCCAGGCGGTCGGCAGCAGGTAGTCCATGTAGTTCGAGCCCACGCAGTTGCCGTCGGCGTCGAAGGTGATGAACTGCATGTTCGACATCGCGTACGCCTCGGTGAGCCCGCCCATGATCTGGCCTTCGACGATCATCGGGTTGATCCGCACCCCGCAGTCGTCGACCGCGACCATGTTGGTGACGTCCCAGACGCCGGTCTCCTGGTCCACCTCGACCGTCACGATGTACACCGCGAACGGCCAGGTCAGGTTCGGCGGGTCGTAGAACGACATGTTCTGCAGGCCAGGCTCCATGCCATCGGGCATGTTGCTGTAGGCGGCCATCGCGCACTCCTGGATGGTGACGCCACGGTCCGGCGCGCTGCGCACGTAGAACCTGCCGAGTTCCCAGTCCACGTCCTCTTCCGACACCTCGAGCAGGTGCGCGGCGAGCTGGCGGGCCTTCGCCCTGATCTTGCGCGCGGCCATCGCGACCGCGGCGCCGGCCACCGGCGTGCTGCGCGACGCGTAGGTGCCCATGCCGAACGGCGCGGTGTCGGTGTCGCCTTCCTCGACGACCACGTCCTCGGCCGGGATGCCGAGCTCGTGGGCGACGATCTGGGCCCAGGTGGTCTCGTGTCCCTGGCCCTGGGTGCGCGCGCCGGTCCTGACGATCGCCTTGCCGGTCATGTGCACCTTGATCTCGGCAGAGTCGAACATCTTGATGCCGAGGATGTCGTACTCGCGGCTGTTACCGGCGCCGAGCGGCTCGGTCATGGTGGAGATGCCGAGGCCGAGCAGCCGTCCGCGGGCCCTGGCTTCCGCCTGCTTCGCCCTGAAGTCCTGGTAGCCGATGGCCTTCAGGCCCACGTCGAGGCACTTGCCGTACTGGCCGGAGTCGAGCAGGAAGCCGAACGGCGTGCGGTGCGGGAACTGGTCGTCGCGGACCAGGTTCATCCGGCGGAACTCGGCCTGGTCCATGCCCAGGTCAGCGGCGGCGGCGTGGATCATCCGCTCCTGGAAGAACATCGCCTCGGTGACCCGGAACGAGCAGCGGTACGCGACGCCGCCAGGCGCCTTGTTGCTGTAGGTACCGCGCGCGGTGATGTGCCCGAACGGGATGTCGTAGGCGGCGAAACTGGAGTGCAGCAGGCCGATCTTGAACTTGCTCGGCTGCGCGTCGGAGAAGAACGCGCCGTGGTCGGCGTCGCAGTGCATCCGGACGCCGAGGATCTTGCCGTCCTTGCGCAGCGCCAGCTCGCCGTCCAGGTAGATGTCGCGGGCGAAGCCGGTCGAGATCAGGTTCCCGGTCTTGTCCTCGATCCACTTGACCGGCCGTTCCAGCAGGATCGAGGCGAGGATCGAGGCCACGTAGCCGGGGTAGACCGGCACCTTGTTGCCGAACCCGCCGCCGATGTCCGGCGACACGATCCTGATCATGTGCTCCGGCAGCTCGGCCACCAGCGCGACCGCGGCCCTGATGATGTGCGGGGCCTGCGTGGTCATGTAGACGGTCAGCTTCGAGGTGGCGCGGTTGAAGTCCGCGATCGAGCCGCAGCACTCGATCGGGCTCGGGTGCGAGCGCGGGTAATGCAGCCGCAGCCGGGAGATCACGTCCGCCTGGGCGAACGCCCGCTCGGTGCCGTCGGCGTCGCCGACCTCCCAGTTGTAGATGACGTTGTCGGCCTGGTTCTCCTTGTCGTCCCTGATCACCGGCGCGCCGTCGGCGACGGCCTGCTCCGGGTTCACGATCACCGGCAGCGGCTCGTAGTCGACGTCGATGGCCTCGCACGCGTCCTTGGCGATGTACGGGTCGTCGGCGATCACGCAGGCGACTTCCTGGCCCTGGAACCGCACCTTGTCGGTGGCCAGCACGGCCTGGGTGTCGTAGGACAGGGTGGGCATCCAGGCCAGGTTGCGGGTGGCCATCATCTCGCCGGTCAGCACCAGGTGCACGCCGGGGATCTGCCAGGCCCTGCTGGTGTCGATCGACTTGATCCGCGCGTGCGCCAGCGGGCTGCGCAAGATCTCCATGTGCAGCATGCCGGGCAGCACGATGTCGTCCACGTAGTTGCCCTTGCCGCGGATGAACCGGCTGTCCTCCACCCGCTTGCGGCTGGAGCCAAGCCCGCCGATCTTGATCTCGTCAAGCGCTTGGGTCACGTCAGCTCTCCCGTCAGGCTCGCAGTTTCTCGGCGGCCCACAGGACCGACTTGACGATGTTCTGGTAGCCGGTGCAACGGCACAGGTTGCCGGACAGCGCCCAGCGGACGTCTTCTTCCGTCGGCTCCGGGTTCCGGTCGAGCAGCGCCTTGGCGGCCATCATCATGCCGGGCGTGCAGAACCCGCATTGCAGGCCGTGCTCCTCCCTGAAGCCCTCCTGCAGCGGGTGCAGCTCGCTCTGCGTCGCCAGGCCCTCCACCGTGGTGATCTCGTGACCGTCGGCCTGCACGGCCAGCATGGTGCAGGATTTCACCGGCGTGCCGTCGACCAGCACCGTGCATGCACCGCAGTTTGAGGTATCGCAGCCCATGTGCGTACCGGTCAGCCTGAGGCCCTGCCTGAGCAGATGCGACAGCAGCAGCCTCGGCTCCACGACCGCGGTGGCGCGGGCCCCGTTCACGGTGACAGTGATCCGCCGCTCGGGTACCTCGCCGGCCGGCTCGGCCTGTTCCTGCTCGATCAATGTCATGTCAAGCCGCCCTCTCCTCGACGCCCTCTGCGCGGCTCAGCAGGCGCTGCACGAACGTGCGGATGATGTGCCGCTTGAACGAGGCGCTGCCGCGGTGGTCGGTCTGCGGCCTGCCCGCCTGCGCGGCGAGTTCGGCGGCCTGCCCGATGACTTCGGCCGTCAGCGCCTGGCCGACCAGCGACTGCGCGGCCTCGGTTGCCGGGACCGTGGCGCCGCCGACGCCGGTGAGCGCGATGCCGGCCCGGCTGACCACGCCCGCCGACCGCTCGATCGCGACCGCGACGCCGACCGTCGCGAAGTCGCCGACCCGCCGCTCCAGCTTCAGGTAGCCGCCGGCCGGGCCGCCGACCGGCGCCGGGATGACCGCCTCGATGGCGATCTCATCAGGCGCGAGCGCGTTGCTGAACGGCCCGGTGATGAAGTCGGCGGCCGCGATGGTCCGGCGGCCGGCCGGGCCCTGCGCGACCACCGATCCGCCGAGCGCGAGCACCACCGACGCCCAGTCACCCTGCGGGTCGGCGTGACACAGCGAGCCGACCAGCGTGCCGCGGTTGCGCACGATC
>JASHQL010000559.1 GCA_030039155.1 Streptosporangiaceae bacterium
AGCCTGCGGACGATCTCGGTCAGGTCCGCGCTCAGCCGGGCCAGCGTCAGCGTGCCGGCCGGAATCAGCTCGGCGGGCACGCCGCGAGCCGGATCAAGCACGCCGGAGACGATCATGCATTGCGCGCCTGCGGCCCTGGCGTTGGCCACCACGGCACCGAGGTTCCGCGCCTGCATGCGGGAACGGCCAGGGTCGGACTCCGGCTCTGGGTAGCAGATGCCGAGCTGGTCAACGTCGGCATAGCCGACGGCCAGGCCGGCCGCGCTGAGGCTGGCGTAGAGCTGCCAGCCGGCCGTGGTCTTGCCGACGCCTCCGGGACCGCAGATCCACAGCACGGGGATCGGGGCACGAGCCGCTGGCATGGCGGCGATCGTCAAGCCCGTTGCGGCGCGATGTCAACCGATATTCGGCTTCGTCAGGCGGCTTGCCGCCCATCGGACTGATCCCTGCTCAGCTGCCATTACAGCCCCATGAGCCATCCATTGGCGCAGTCGTACCGGTCAGGCGGCTCACCAGCAGGCCGTGATTGGGACGGCGCTAGCGTGGTATGAGCAGGCGATGAGGGGAGGTCAGATGGCAGATAACTACGTCGTACATATGACGAATGTAATGACAAGGATGTCGCACGCTCTTTTGTCCCAGCCTCCCCATCAGGGCGCGCGGCCGTATATCCCAGCCCCGCTCCTGATGATCTCGGCTTACCTGGTCGTGTTGCTCGTCATGGTGGTGCTCGGACTGTGCATGGGCTGGCAGCGCCAAGGCGGCGGCGGACACGGCGGCGGTGGCGGAAACCGGCGACCGCGGGCGCACGAGCCGACTCCGCCCGGCGGTGCCCAGCGCACGATCGAGTCACCGGACATCGCCCACGCCGCGGATTTCGCGGCCTGGGAGCGGCAGTTCCAGGCGGCCGGCGCGCAGCATGCACCGGACGGGGAGCCTGCCTCGCCGGCCGGCACACCCTGACGGCGGCGCCGGCGGGCGAGCCGGCCCGCCTCGGGCCGTGAGCGCCGGCACCAGCGGTTAGGCGACGGTCACCGGCAGCGTCTCGAACCCGCGCAAGACGAGCCGTTCCCTGCGGGTCGGCTGGCCGGCGGCGGCCAGCTTCGGGAACCTGGCAAGCAGCCGCGGGAAGGCCACCGTGCCCTCGAGCCTGGCAAGCGCGGCGCCGATGCAGAAGTGCGCGCCGCCGCCGAAGCTGATCGGCCCGCCGTCCTGCCGTAGCGGGTCGAACACGTCGGGATCGGCGAACCGGCGCGGGTCCCTGTTGCCGGCGCCGATCAGCGTGGTGAGCGAGCTGTGTTCCGTGATCGCCAGGCCGCCGACCTTGGCCTGGTAGCCGATCCGGCTGGTGAGCTGCACCGGTGAGTCGAATCGCAGCACTTCCTCGACGAACGCCGCCGGCGGCACCGAGCCGCCCCGCACCGCCTCGCCGGCCGCCGGGTCCTGCAGCACGATCTGCACGCCGTTTCCGAGCAGGTTGGTGGTCGTCTCGAAGCCGGCCACCAGCAGCAGCGTCAGGTTGTGCAGCAGTTCGGCATCGGTCAGCCGGCCGTCCGCCGACTCGCTGATCGCGAGCAGGTCGCTCAGCAGGTCGTCGCGCGGCGCCGCGCGCCTGGTGGCCGCCAGCTCGGTGAAGTAATCGAGCAGCTTGACCGCGGCGGCGTTGATCACCGGCAGGCTCTCGGCGTCGGTCATCTCGAAGACCCCCGCCACATCGCGCGCGATCGGCCGGAAGCTCTCCCTGTCGGACTCCGGAATCCCGATCAGCTCGCAGATGACCGTCACCGGCAGCAGGTAGGCGAAGTCGTGCATGAACTCGACGGCAGCGCCGTCGGCGCCGTTGTCGGCCATCGCGTCGAGCAGGTCATCGGCCATCTTCACGATGGCCGGCTCCATGGCCGCGATCCGGCGGGCGGTGAACGCCCTGGCGATCAGGCTGCGGATGCGCGAGTGCCGTGGCGGGTTGAGGTTCAGGATCCAGTCCACCCCCTGGACGAACACCGGATTCTCGTCCCAGCCGGGGAACTCCCTGTCGAAGATCTCCTGGTCGGGACGGCCGAATCCGGGGTCGCGCAGGACCGCGTTGATCGCGTCGTAGCCGACCACGATGAAGTCGGCCGGCGCGGCCTCGACCACCTCGCCCAGCTCATGCAGCCGCGCGTACAGCGGGTACGGGTCGGCCCGGCCGGCCGGCGAGCCGAGCTGGCTGAGAATCTCGATGGCGTCCATCGCGCTGGCTGCTCCGTCCTGTCGCCGCGGACTCGGAATCACGATAAGTACTATCGCGTCTCCAGATCAAGTCATATCGCGTTACGGGCGCACGGCGAAAGCCGGCTCGCGATGGCGGCACGGCGGGCGGTCAGGCTGCGCGCTGCCGTGCAATTGCCGTCGCGCAAGGTAGTGTTCGTAGCACTGACAGTGATTGGCCATGACCTGCCTGGAGCAGCGTGCCCGAGTATGTCCTTGACCACCACCAGGAGGGCGAGCGTCAGCGGCTGGCCCTGATGTCGCGGCTGCTCGACCCGATGCACCGCAGGTACCTGGACCTCGCCGGGCTGACCGCGGGAGCGCGGACGCTGGAGGTCGGCTGCGGGAACGGCTCGGTCTCGGCCTGGCTCGCCGCCAAGGTCGGCCCGTCCGGCCGCGCGGTGGCGGTGGACCTGGATCTGTCCCTTGCCGACGTCGACATGCCGAGCCTCGAGCTGCACGAGTGGGATATCCTGGCCGGCCCGGTCGAGCCGCGCGGGTTTGACCTGGTCACCTGCCGCGCGGTGCTGCATCACCTGCCGGACGCCGAGACCGCGGTGCGGAACATGGTCGCCAGCGCACGGCCGGGCGGCGCGATCGTGCTGATCGAGCCGGATTTCCTGCCCGTGTCGGTGGCCGAGCCTGCCGATGTGCGCGAGTTCTGGCAGGGCTGGCTGGCCTGGTCAAGGGAGCAGGGCATCGACTAC
>JASHQL010000560.1 GCA_030039155.1 Streptosporangiaceae bacterium
CGCGGGTCACCGATAAGAGGCAGGTGCATATTCATCGGCTCGCAGCATCCGCTCTTGCCGGCATGGTCTGGACTGGCGGCCAGGCCGGGTCTACTTCCTGACGCTTCTCGAACCCTCGCGGGACGACCGGACTCTGGCCCTTACCGCCAGGTCGGCCAGCCGCTTGCCACGGTAGGTTCGCTATGCCTGAAGATCAACTGAGTTTCCGCTCTTGCCGCTCCCAGGGCAAGTGATGTCACTGCAGAGCCTGTTTCTACTACGCCGGCATGGCGCCGATCACTCGCGCCTCCGGACGCAGGAAAGTCGTCCTGGCCCGGTACGCCCGCAACCGGCGGCTCGCCGATGCCGTCCACCAGTGGGCGTTCTGCGCCATGCGCGGCTTACCCGGCGCCAGGGCCTACTACCAGCAGCTCCGTGCCCGCGGGACCGGCCACCAGGCCGCCTTGCGTCAGCTCGCCAACCGGCTCGTCGGCATCCTGCACGGCTGCCTCGCCAGCCACACCTCCTACGACGAGCACCTCGCCTGGAGCCACGACCAGCAGTCAGCCGCTTGACACCACAGAACATGGGATGTCTGCCGCAGCTGGTGCGCGGGTTAGGGCACCGCGCCGCGTGGCACTACCCATTGGGTTGGTTGTCTGGTGACTTCGGCGATGAGGTCGTAGTCGCGGTCGTAATGCAGGAGCGTGACTCGTTCTCGTTCGGCGACGGCGGCAATCAGCAGGTCGGGGAATCCGACTGCCCGCATGCGCCCGGTGCGCCAAAGCGCGCCCTGGACGGCCAGCGCACGCTGCCAGTCCTCGTCGTAGGTGGCAAGCCATTCGTAGCCTGTCGCCCGGTCGGCTCTGACCCGGTCAAACTCAGCCCCGCTGCGCGTCGCCCAGGCCAGCTCGACCTCGATCACGCCGCAGGTCGCCACCAGCCCGGCCTCGATCAGCGGGCCCAGCACAGCTGCCACCGCAGGGGTGTGCAGCCTGGCCAGCGCGCTGGTGTCGGCCAGGTGGCTGGCTACCGCTGCCATGCGGCGCGCATCACCTCGTCGTCGCTGAGGTCGGGCAGTCCGCCGGCGATGAGGCGCTGCAGATCGCGCCGGCGGGCAGCCAGCGCGGTGACCTGCCGCAGGGCGGCGTTGATCGTGTCCTTCTTCGTCGCGGTGTTCAGCACTTCCTGAGCGGCCGCGAGCTGCTCCTCGTCCACGTCGATCAGGGTCTTGGCCATCACGACTCCCTCCCCAGCAGTATATCTCCATAGAGCGGTAGTGGATATCTAGTCTCAGAGCATGATGCGCGCACATCAGCCATTGGGTCAGCGAGGCGCACGGCGAGGTCAGTGACCGCCACCGCGGCTTGCGGCTACCTGGTCAGTGCTGCCTTGGCACAGTCGGGCACTCAGCCATCGCGCCGGCCCGTGCCCAGGCGCCTACGGGCTGGATGTCGGTTCGGCTGGCCGGGTGGCCGTGACCAGCGGGATGTGATGGCCCGGCAGGCCGTACCAGGTCCGCCAGTCCAGCGGTCGCACGGCCACCTCGGTGCATCCGGCGTCCCGCAGCACGGCGGCATAGCGGCCCGCGCCATCATCGACGATGCGCAGCCGGCCGCCGGGCCGCAACACCCGCACCGCCTCGCGCAGTGCCTGCGCTCGCCCTCCGGCGTCCCGGATGTTACTGATCGCCAGGCTGCTTACCACGACGTCGAATGACGCCGGCGCAAACGGGAGGTGACGAGCGTCCGCGTCGACAAGCTCCACCTGCTCGCGCACGTCCTCGGCCGTCGCGTTGCGCTCGGCGGCGGCGCGGCTGTTGCCGCTCTGGTCACGTCGGCGCCACACGTCTACTCCGACCGCCCGCCCGGCGGGTACGCGGCCAGCTGCCCGCACCAGTACCGCGCCGCGGCCGCAGCCAACGTCGAGGACATGCTCATCGCCTCGCAGGCCGAGCTCATCGAGTAGCTGTACCCAGATTGCGCGCTTGCCCGGCCCGGTCGAATACAGATAGCTCGCCGCGGACCCCGCGACAACCGCACCACCCACGCCGGCCAGCGCCGCGACCGCGGGCTTGCGGCGGCGCGCCGCCCAGGCTGCCGTGCCCGCCAGCCCAACCTCAATCAAGCCGAACACGGCTAGCCCGGCGTAACCGCCGTCGATGCCGTACCTGCCCCGCTGCCTGGCCCGGCCACCACGACCGGCGGCCGTGACCGCCGCGACTGGCTCCATGCCGCCAGTTTGCCAGTCGCGGACACGATCAGAGCACCGTACGCAGCTGCGAGCCCGGTCACTGGGCGGAGGCAGCTGGCCGGGGCTACTGGCGGGTCTAGCCGTCGATGATGAAGATGCGCCTTGGCCGTTGGAGGGTGCGGACCGGACCCAGCCCGACGCCCAGACCCTGTTGGTGCCGGGCACCAGGGCCATGTCGGTCAGCTGGGCGCGAGTGCCGCTGGGGTGCGGCAGCGGGGCTGAGGCCATCGAATGGCCGTACCTGGGCCCCGGCGCTGGGCTTGTCCGGGGGGTTCGACCGGGCCGTCTACGCCTACGCCACCGAGTTCAAAGGCACCGGCCGGGTAGGTGCCATGCTCAAAGTCCGCCAGCCCGGCCTGGTGCGGGCCGACGACTCCATCACCGTTGTCGACCGCCCCGGCCACGGTGTGCGCGTGCGCGACCTCGCCACCGGGCCAGACGCCACCCAGATGCGGCAGCTCCTCGACTCGGGCATTTCCTTCGCGCCACCGTCCAGGCCAAGGCACACCGCATCGTCAAACGGTCAGCGGTGACCGGCAGGCCGTCGCCGCTAGCGACCCGGAGGGATGTAGACGGGTTCGGCGATCAGCGCTATGAAACACCCGTGGCGCACGGTCCGAATGCGTGCTGGTGCCGCGATCCAGTCACTCTCACTATGGCCGCCCGTGCGCGGTCTGTGCATTGAACCAGCGGATCGGGTGGTTCTACGCCCGCGCCGGGATCGCTGGCCAGGCGGCGAGCGTCTCAGCAGGTCAGAGCTGGTGGGGCTGCCGTGGTGGGGCGCCTGGGGCTCGAACCCAGAACCCACGGATTAAAAGTCCGCTGCACTACCATTGTGCTAACGCCCCTTGATTTCCCAGGTCACGAACCTGGGCATGGCACGGCCGGAAACGAGGCTCAGGCACGGCCGGCTGCGTTGATGGTACAGCGACCGGGTATCCGCCGGCATGGTGCCATCTCGCGCCCAGGTGCCTGTCGGAGCCGTTCGGTACCATCACCGGTCGTGCACACCGTCTTCTACGAGCCGGCCGGCTCCGGCACGTTCTTGGCGACCGCGGCCACCGCGGGGCCGTGGAACCAGCTCGCCCAGCACGGCGGGCCGCCGTCGGCGCTCGCGGCGAGGGCCATCGAGCAGCACGAGCGCGACGACAACAAGCGGCTCGCCAGGGTGGCGATCGACATCCTGCGGCCGGTCCCGGTCGACGCGATCACGGTCAGCGCGCGGACGGTCAGGCCGGGCAAGCGGATCGAGCTGGTCGAGGCCGTGCTGGAGTGCAACGGCCAGGAGGTGCTGCGCGCCAGGGCGTGGCGGCTCGCCACATCGGCCACGGTGCCGGTGGTCACGGCCGGCGGCGCACCGCCAGCCGTTCCGGCGCAGCCGCAGCGGCACATCGACTTTCCCGGCGGGCATTCTGCCGGCTACCTGAGCGCCGTCGACTGGCGGTTCGTCAACGGCGGGTTCGACCAGCTCGGGCCGAGCGCCGCCTGGGCGCGGCCGACGATCCCGCTGATCGCCGGCGAGGAGCTGTCGCCGATGTGCCGGACGCTGCTGGTCGCCGACTCCGGCAGCGGCGTCGCGTCCACGCTCGACCCGCGGCAGTTCCAGTTCATGAACGTGGACCTGACGGTGGTCCTGCAGCGCGACCCGGCCGGGGAATGGCTGCTGCTAGACGCGGTGACCACGATGGGCGGGAACGGCTCGGGCCTCACCGAGACCCGCCTTTCTGACGTGCATGGAGCTGTCGGCGCAGGGCTGCAGACGCAGCTGGTAGCGCCGCGTTAACTCCGGGGACGCATGCGGTGAGTGGCGAGCCTGATGGTGGCGGGGAGCGGGAGCTGCGGCGGCTGGTGCGCTCAGAGCCCGGGCTCTGCGTGATCACCGGCGGGCAGACCGGCGTCGACAGCTACGCCGCGCGCGCGGCGCTGCGCGAACAGCTAGCGGTGCACCTGGTGTTCCCGCGCGGCTTCCGCCAGGAGGACGGACCGCTGACCGACGCCAGACGGAAGCGATTCGCCGGGGCCGCGCTGCACGAGCTGGCTTCCGACAGTTTCAGGTACCGGACCTGGACGTGCGTCTACGTGTCCGACGTCGTGCTGCTGTTCGATCCGGCGGGCGGGCCTGGCTGCCGGGAGACGGTCAGGGCGGCGCAGCGGCTCGGGCGGCCGCTGCTGGCACCGGCTGGGGGCCGGCTCGCCGCCGGTGAGCTGGCGGCGTGGCTGCGGGAGACCGGCCCGAGGGTGCTGCAGGTGGCGGGCTGCCGGGCCAGCGT
>JASHQL010000056.1 GCA_030039155.1 Streptosporangiaceae bacterium
TCGCCGACGTGTGCGCGCTGTCGGCCCGGCTGGCGGCCGCCGCCGCCGCGCTCGAGGAGCGCAGGCTCACCGTGGTCGAGGACAAGGTCGAGGCTGAGCTTGGCTGCGGACGGCACGGCGAGCTGACCCCCGAGCTTGTCGCGCTGGTGGCCGAGCACCCGCTGCGGGAACGGCTGCGCGGCCAGCTGATGCTCGCGCTGTACCGGTCTGGCCGCCAGGCCGACGCGCTCGCGGCCTACCAGCAGGCCCGGCGGCAGCTCGCCGACCAGCTCGGCATCGACCCAGGACCGCAGCTGCGCACGCTGCAGCAGCGGATCCTGAACTCGGACCCTGGGTTAGGGCAGCCGGGCAGCCAGACCACGAAGCCAGGCAGGCCGGCCGGCCAGCGAGCCAGGGCCGTGCCAAGGCAGCTGCCGGCCAGCGTGCGCAGCTTCGCCGGGCGGCAGGCGGAGCTGACCGCACTGCGCAACCTGATCCAGGCGCAGCAGGCGCCGCACGGCACTGTCGTGATCAGCGCGATCGGCGGCACCGGCGGCGTCGGCAAGACCGCGCTCGCGCTGCACTGGGCGCACCGGGTGGCCGACAGGTTCCCCGACGGCCAGCTGTTCGTGAACCTGCGCGGCTACGACCCGGCAAGCCCGCCGGTCAGCCCGGCGCAGGCGATCAGGGGCTTCCTGGACGCGCTCGGCGTGCCGGGCGAGGCGGTGCCGGCCAGCGAGGAGGCGCGGGCCGGGCTGTACCGCAGCCTGGTGGCCGACCGGCAGCTGCTGATCGTGCTCGACAACGCGCGGGACGCGGCCCAGATCAGGCCGCTGCTGCCGGCCAGCGCCGGCAGCCTGGTGCTGGTCACCAGCAGGTCGCCGCTGCACGGCCTGGCCGCCACCGACAACATGACAGCGGTACCGCTCGGCCTGGTGTCGACGGCCGAGGCGGCCGGCATCCTGGCTGCCAGGCTCGGCCGGGACCGGCTGGCCGCCGAGCCGCTGGCCGTCGCGGAGCTGATCAAGCGCTGCTGCCGGCTGCCGCTGGCGCTGGCGATCGTGGCCGCGCGGGCCGCCGCGCGCCCCGAGGTGCCGCTCGCGGTACTGGCCGAGGCCATGGCCGATTCCTCCGGCGTGCTCGACGAGCTGGACACCGGCGATCCGAGCACCAGCCTGCGGCACGTGCTGTCCTGGTCATACGCCCAGCTCAGCGCGGTAGCCGCGGAGATGTTCCGGCTGCTGAGCGTGCACAGCGGCCCGGACATCTCGGTGCCAGCGGCGGCCAGCCTGGCCGCG
Organism: Streptosporangiaceae bacterium; assembly: GCA_030039155.1. Taxonomy (GTDB): domain Bacteria; phylum Actinomycetota; class Actinomycetes; order Streptosporangiales; family Streptosporangiaceae; genus JOPF074. Next base: position 1,278 of record JASHQL010000056.1, read on the forward strand.
CTGTCCCGGCCAGCGGCCAGGAAGGCGCTGACCGAGCTGACCGACGCCGGCCTGCTCGCCGAGCAGACACCTGGCCGGTACTCCTTTCACGACCTGCTCCGCGCCTACGCGGCCGAGCAGGCCGCGGCGGCCTGCAGCCAGCAGGAACGGCAGGCTGCGCTGCACCGGGTGCTCGATCACTACCTGCACAGCGCGGTCGCCGCGTGCCTGCGGCTGGTGCCGGTCGTCAGCCCGATCGAGCTGGCCGGGCAGGTCACCGGGGCGCAGCCGGAGACCGCGGCCAGCTACCAGGCGGCGATGTCCTGGTTCAGGACCGAGCACAGCGTGCTGATCGCCGCGGTGCAGAGCGCGGCCGCGCACCGGATGGACCGGCACGCGTGGCAGCTGGCCTGGGCGGCCGGCAGTTACCTGCGGATCGCCGGCCACATACCGGACTGGCTGCTGATTGCCAGGCTGGCGCGTGACGCCGCCGGCAGGCTCGGCGATGACGTGGCGCTCGGCTGGGCATACAACCGGCTCGGCATCCTGCAGGCGATCGCGGCCGACCCGGAGGGCGCGATCCGCTCGCACACCGAGGCGCTGGCGCATTTCGAGCGGGCCGGCCAGCTGTCTGGGCTTGGCAGCACCCGGCTCGGCCTGGCCTACGCCCGCGGCATGCTGGGCCAGCCGCAGGCCGCCTACCCGCTGGCCATGCAGGCGGTCGAGGCCTACCAGGCCGCTGGTGACCTGCACGGGCTTGCGATCAGCCTGACCGAGGCCGGCCATACGCAGGTGCAGCTCGGCAACTTCGAGCGCGGGCGCAGCCTGTGCGAGCAGGCGCTCGGCTACTGCAACCAGGCCGGGCACGAGGCGAGCGCGGCGGCCGCGCTGGCCGGCATCGGCGGCGCCTTCCTGGCACTCGGCGAGCACGAGCGGGCGATCGAGTCGTTGACCGAGGCTGTCGCGATCGCCGACCGGCTGGATGTCGCCTACGCGCTCGGCGACAATCTGTGCCGCCTCGGCGACGCCTACGATGCGGCAGGCCAGCCGGCCGCGGCCTGCGCCGCCTGGCGCCGCGCGCTGGCGATCTACGGCGACGACTACCCGAGCGACCGGACCAAGGTGATCAGGGCCAGGCTGGCCGAGCTTGACCGGGCCAAGTCAGCCTGAAGACCCGGCCAGCACCGCCGCGTACAGCGCGCGCCGCGGCAGGCTGAGGTCTCGGGAAACCTGAGCGACGGCATCGGACCGGCTCAGGCCGGTGCGCTCGCGCGCCGCCACTTCCGCGACCCCTTCTTGGAGGGAAACGAGTCCGCTCCCGGCCGGTGCGCCCGCCACCACGATCGTCACCTCGCCGAGAACCCCGGCCGCGGTCTGCTCGGCCAGCGAGCCGAGCGTGCCGCGCAGCACCTGCTCGTGGGTCTTGGTGAGTTCCCTGCACACCGCGGCCCGCCGGTCGGCGCCGAACGCCGCGGCCAGTTCGGCCAGCGTCGCGGCCACCCGGCGCGGTGACTCGAAGAACACCAGCGTCCTGCGGTCGGTCGCCAGCTCGGCGAACCTGCGGGCCCGCTCCCCTGCCTTGCGCGGCGGGAAGCCCTCGAACGCGAACCTGTCGGTCGGCAGGCCGGAGATGACCAGCGCCGCGGTCACCGCCGACGGGCCCGGCAGCACCGTGACCTGCAGTCCGGCCTGCGCGGCAGCCGCCACCAGCCGGTAGCCGGGATCACTGACACCCGGCAGGCCGGCGTCAGTCACCATCAGGATGTCGTTCCCGCCCTGAAGTTCGGCGAGCAGCGCAGGAACCCGGCGCGCTTCCACGTCGTCGTAGTAGGACACGAGCCTGGCGGAGAGCGGAATGTGCAGTGCGGCGGCGAGCCTGCGTACCCTGCGGGTGTCCTCGGCAGCGATCAGCGTGGCCGCGGCCAGGGCGGCGGCCAGCCTGGGCGAGGCGTCGGCGGGATCGCCGATCGGCACCGCCGCGACGGTCAGCGTTCCACCGGGTTCCATGTCACGGCCCAGGCTAACGGCGGCCGCCCCTACGATTGCATGCGATGAAGGCATATGAGGCTGCGCCGCCGGTAACCGGCGCCGGGGCGACCGCGGGGCCGGTCGGCCGGCTGCGGGACAAGATGGCGCCGCCGATCCCCGGCAGCGCGTTCTGGGGCTGGGCCGGGCCGATCCTGGTCACGCTGTTCGGCGCGTTCCTCAGGTTCAACCGGCTGAGCCTGCCGCACGCCGTGGTGTTCGACGAGACCTACTACGTGCCAGACACGCTGTCGATCCTGAAGCACGGCGTCGAGCTCAACCACGTGAGCAACGTCAATCCGCTGCTGCTCAAGGGCGACACGCACATCCTGCTGCGCACCGGCGAGATCGTCGCGCACCCGCCGCTCGGCAAGTACGCGATGGCCATCGGCCAGTGGCTGTTCGGCCTGACGCCGTTCGGCTGGCGGTTCTCGGTGGCGCTGTTCGGCTCGCTGGCCATCCTGATGGTGGCCAGGATCGCCCGCAGGATGACCAGGTCCACGCTGCTCGGCTGCGTGGCCGGCCTGCTGCTCGCGCTCGACGGGCTCGAGCTGGTGCTGTCAAGGACGGCGATCCTTGACATCTTCGTGATGTTCTGGGTGCTTGCCGCGTTCGGGCTGCTGGTGCTGGACCGGGACAAGACAAGAGCCAGGCTGGCCGACGCGGCTGATCAGCTTGATCCTGAGTCGTTCCACGATCCGCGCGTGGTCGAGGTCGGTGACGCTGACGGCGGCGGTGCGCCTGACGCCGGGCCTGCTGCCGAGCCGGACGAGGCCGAGCGGGCGTCGGCCGAGCTGTCCGCGGTGTTCCCCGCCATGCCCAGGCTGAGCGCCGAGGACAAGGACCGGCTCGGCGGGCCGAAGCTCGGCATCCGCTGGCTGCGGGTCGCTGCCGGTGTCTGCCTCGGCGCGGCCTGCGCGTCCAAGTGGAACGGGATCTGGTTCCTGTTCGCCTTCGGCTGCCTGGCCATCGCCTGGGACCTGGGCGCCAGGCACGCCGCTGGCTTCAAGGACCGGGTGTACGGGGTCTTCCGCAGCGACGCCCGCTGGCTGCCGCTCTGGTTCGGCGTGATCCCGGCCGCGGTGTACACGCTGAGCTGGACCGGCTGGTTCGTCAGCAGCAACGGCTACGACAGGAACTGGGCCGCGGCCAACGGCAACCACACGCCGATCTGGGGATCGATCGACTCCTGGTACCAGTACAACAAGTGGATGCTGGGGTTCGGGCTCGGCCTGGACGCGCCCAAGCAGCCGTACAAGTCCAACCCGATCGGCTGGCTGGTGCTGCAGCGGCCGATCTCGTTCTACTGGTCGGCGTCCTCACATTCCTGCGGGTCCAAGTCGTGCGCGTCCGAGGTACTGGCGATCGGCACCCCGGCCATCTGGTGGGGGGCCAGCCTGGCGCTGCTGTTCTGCCTTGGCTGGTGGCTCTGGCGGCTGATCGGTGACATGGCCCTGTCCAGGCCGGCCCAGCGGGACTGGCGGGCCGGTGCCGTGCTGCTCTGCGTGGCCGCGGGCTGGCTGCCCTGGATCTGGTTCTACCTGCACGATCACCGGACCGAGTTCTTCTACTACGCGGTCGCCTTCGACCCGTTCCTGTGCATCGCGATCACGCTCTGCCTTGGCCTGATCATCGGGCCGGCCGCCGCGTCCTCGACCAGGCGGGCCGTCGGCGCCGTGGTGGCCGGCGGCTACCTGCTCCTGGTGCTGCTGAACCTCGCCTACATCTACCCGATCCTGACCGCGGAGATCATCCCGTATTCGGACTGGCTGTCCAGAATGTGGTTCCACAGCTGGATCTAGCCCGGCGACCTGCGGCGTGCAACGGATTGCACGACTCGCTGGCGGCAATGTCCGGCTTATCGGGCATCCGTGTTGGCCAACCGCAACCGAGACGGCTCGCGCTCTCCCCGGCCCGATCGCATCGGTGCAGGTCAGCGCCTCGGCGCCGGCGAACTCTCGGTGTGATGGACGTCACGGAGCGTAACTGCAACGTGCTGCGTCACACCAGTGAGTAACATCGGCTCGCCGGAACCGGCGGGCTCACTGGGGGGAGACCGCTATGGGCAAGCAGGTGACCGCCGCGGCCGACGCGGCTGCCGCCAGGGAGCGCGCCGCGCGTTTCGAGCGCGAGGTCGTGCCGTTCATGGGCCAGCTGTATCCGGCGGCGCTGCGGATGACCAGGAATCCAAGCGACGCCGAGGACCTGATCCAGGAGACGTTCGCCAAGGCGTACGCGAAGTTTCACCAGTTCCAGCCGGGCACGAACCTGCGTGCCTGGCTGCACCGGATCTTGTCGAACACCTTCATCAACAGTTACAGGAAGAAGCGCCGCGAGCCGCTGCAGGACCTTGGCGCCGAGTTCCAGGAGGACTGGCAGACCGGCGCAGACCCGCTGATGCCGCCGGCCAGGTCTGCCGAGTCCGAGGTGCTTGACCAGCTTGCCGACTCCGACGTGCTGCTGGCGCTGCGTGAGCTGCCTGCCGAGTTCCGGGTTGCGATCTACCTTGCCGACGTCGAGGGCTACCCCTACAAGGAGGTGGCCGAGATGATGGGCACCCCGATCGGCACCGTGATGTCCAGGCTGCACCGCGGCCGGGCCAAGCTCAGGCAGCGGCTGGCCGGGCACGCCGCCGCGCGGACCAGCCAGCAGGCTGGCAAGCAGCCAGGTCAGCAGCCAGCGCTGTCAGCCGGCTGACGGCCTGGGCCGAGTCCGGCGCAGCTGCAGGCCGGCGGCGCTACTCGTGCCTAGTCGCCGCTACTCGCCGCTACTCGCCGCGCCACTGCGGCTCGCGCTTCTGCGCGAACGCCATGGCACCCTCGGTCGCGTCCTTCGACCCGAACACCGGGGTGATGATCTCGCCCTGCCTGGCGAACGCCTCGGCGGCCGGCCAGTCGGCCGACTCCACGATCACCCGCTTGGTGGCGGCCAGCGCGAGCGGCGCGCCCTTGGCCACCCTGGCGGCAAGCTCGCGCGCGCCGGCCACCGCCGCGCCGGCCGGCACCAGCTTGTTCACCAGGCCCGCCGCCTTCATGTCGGCGGCGGAGAAATGCTCGCCGGTCAGCGCCACCTCCATGGCCAGGTGGTAGGGAATCCTGGTTGGCAGCCTGAGCAGGCCGCCCGCCCCGGCGACCAGGCCGCGCCTGACCTCGGGCAGGCCGAACTTCGCCGCCTCGCTGGCCACCACCAGGTCGCAGGCGAGCGCGAGCTCGAACCCGCCGGCCAGCGCGTACCCCTCGACGGCGGCGATGATGGGCTTGGCCGGCGGCCGCTCGACGATGCCGCCGAAGCCGCGGCCCGCGGCCATCGGCGCGTCGCCGGCCAGGAAGCCCTTGAGGTCCATGCCTGCCGAGAACGTGCCGCCGGCCCCGGTCAGGATCAGCACCCTGACCTGGCTGCGGCCGTCGAGCTCGGCAAGCGCCGCCGCGATGCCACGGGCCACCTCGCCGTTGACCGCGTTCCTGGCCTCTGGCCTGTTGATGGTGATGACGGCTATGCCGTCGCTGACCTCGGTCAGCACCGCGTCGGTCACTGCGCGCTCCGCCAGGTGAGTGCTACTTGGGCTGGAACCGGATGCCACCGTCGAACCGGATGACCTCCGAGTTCATGTAGTCGTTCCCGATCAGCGCGAGCACCAGGTGCGCGAACTCGGCCGAGGTGCCCATCCGCTTGGGGAAGACCACCGGGGCGGCGAGCTTGGCCTTGAACTCGTCGCTGGCCGGCCCCGACCCGTAGATCGGGGTGTCGATGATGCCGGGGCAGATGGTGTTCACCCTGACCCCGATGGCCGCCAGGTCACGGGCCGCAGGCACGGTCATGCCGATGATGCCGCCCTTGGACGCCGAATAGGCGAGCTGCCCGGTCTGGCCCTCGAGGCCGGCGATGGACGCGGTGTTGATCACCACGCCGCGCTGGCCGTCGGCGTCGGCAGGCTCGGTCCGCGCGATGGCGGCGGCCCCGATGCTCATCAGGTTGAACGTGCCGATCAGGTTGACGTCGATGACCTTGCGGTAGGCGGCCCGGTCATGCGGTGAGCCGTCCCGGCCGACGGTGCGCTGCGCCCAGCCGATGCCGGCGCAGCAGACGATCACCCGCAGCGGCGCGCCAAGCCCGGCGGCCGCGTCGACCGCCGCTGCGACCGAGTCGGCGTCGGACACGTCGGTCCTGGCGAACTGGCCGCCGATCTCGTCCGCGATGCCCTTGCCGCGCTCCTCATTGAGGTCAGCGACCAGCACGTTGCTGCCGGCCGCGGCCAGCGCCCTGACAGTTGCCTCGCCGAGGCCGCTGGCGCCGCCAGACACGATCGCGGCGGTTCCGTTCAGTTCCATGGCTGGGAGCATACTGGTGCGCCCTGGCACGTACCGAACGGGGTTCTGGCCCAGCTCAGGACCGCCGACCACGCGCGATGTCGGTGCCGCTGCATAAGCTGAGCCCATCGGTCGCGGCTTGCGTGCCGGAACTGGGAAGCACCGCGCGGTCGCGCGCGTTGGGAGGAACCGTGGCCAGATTGCGCGCTAACCCATGGGCGGTGCTGGTCGTCGTCTCGCTCGGCTTCTTCATGACGCTGCTCGACCTGACGATCGTCAACATCGCGATTCCCAACATGATCAGCCATCTGCACGCGTCGCTCGACGACATCTTGTGGGTGATCAACGCATACGCGCTGGTACTTGCGGTGCTGGTGATCACCGCTGGCCGCCTTGGCGACATCTTCGGGCCGCGCAAGCTGTTCGTGGCCGGGGTGACGGTCTTCACGCTCGCGTCCGCCGCCTGCGGCTTCGCGCCGTCGCCAGGCTGGCTGATCGCCTTCCGCGCGGTGCAGGGCCTTGGCGCCGCGATGCTGATGCCGCAGACCCTGGCGATCCTCACGCACGTGTTCCCGCCAGAGCGGCGCGGCGCGGCGTTCGGCATCTGGGGCGCGGTGGCCGGCGTCGCCACGATCGCCGGGCCTACCCTCGGCGGCCTGCTGGTGACGGCCTTCGACTGGCGCTACATCTTCTTCGTGAACCTGCCGATCGGCGTGATCGTGTTCATCCTGGCCTTCGTGATCGTTCCCGAGATGAAGGTGGACAGGAAGCACAGCATCGACTACTGGGGCGTGGTGCTGGCCAGCGGCTCGCTGCTGGCCATCTGCTACGGCATCACCGAGGGCCAGCAGTACGACTGGGGCACGATTAAGGGGTTCATCAGCATCCCGCTGATCCTGGCGGTCGGCGTGCTGCTGCTGGTGGCGTTCCTGGTGGTGCAGTGGCGCAGCCAGGACAGCGAGCCGCTGGTGCCGTTCCAGGTGTTCAAGGACCGGAACTTCTCGGTGGTGAACTGGATCTCCTTCGTGCTGGCCATCGGCATGATGGGCATCTTCCTGCCGCTGACCATCTACCTGCAGTCGGTGCTCGGCTTCTCCGCGCTGAAGGCGGGGCTGGCGATGGCGCCCGCGTCGGTGATGGCCGCGTTCGTCGCGCCGTTCGCCGGCCGGATGAGCGACAAGATCGGCGGCAAGTACATCCTGATGACCGGGCTGGCGCTGTTCGCCGCCGGCATGGGCTGGCTGGGCGCGATCGCCACGCCGACGTCCTCATGGACCACGTTCCTGCTGCCGCTGATCGTCGCCGGCATCGGCATGGGCTGCACGTTCGCGCCGCTGGTCACCACGGCCATGCGCAACATCCAGCCGATGATGGCGGGCGCCGCGTCCGGCATGCTGAACACCGTCCGCCAGGTCGGCCAGGTGATCGGTGTCGCCGCGGTCGGAGCGCTGCTGCAGAACCGGCTGGCGGCGGCCATCACCAGCCAGGCAACCCAGCGCGCAAGCGCGCTGCCGCCGCAGTACCGGTCGGCCTTCATCACCGGCATGTCGGGATCGGTGAAGAGCGGCCTCGAGCCGGGCTCGAGCAGCACCATCAAACTTCCGCCTGGCGTGCCCGCGAGCGACCGGTCGTACTTCCAGATGCTCGGTCACCTGGTCTTCACGCACGGCTTCGTGACCGCGATGCTGGACACGATGATCATGCCGATCGCGCTGCTCGCGGTCGGCTCGCTGAGCTGCCTGGCGATCAGCCGCAGGGCAAGCTCAGGCCGCTCGCAGCAGCCTGCCGACGTGGCGGCGCCGAGCGCCGTGGCCGACAGCGTGACCTGACGGCCTCGGATCAGCTGGCGGCGCCAGCAGTCAGCTGGCCGGCACCAGCAGCTCGTCAGACCACAGGCCGGGCGGCTCGTCTGGCTGCGGGCCGAACGGGAACCGGCTCGCGAAGGCCGGCTGCAGGTCGCTGAGCCAGACCGCATCTGGGTCGTACTTGGCGAAGAACGGCCGGCCGACCAGGGACGGGTCGCGCGCCTGGATCATGTGCAGCGCGAAGACCTGCTCGCCGGCCACCTCTACCACGCCGTCGACGCAGACCTTGCCAGGGGTGGCCGACATGGACGGGCCGCGGACGGTCCGGCACAGCCCGGACACGCTGCTGTAGGCGGCCCGGTAGATCTCCACGCCGTCGGCCAGCGGCACCGCGAAGTAGCCCTGCGGCCCGGTGTCGCGCTCGACGAACATGTAGTAGGGCACCATGCCCATCCTGGCCTGCGTCCGCCACATCGACGACCAGGCGAACGGGTCGTCGTTGATGGTCCTGATCAGCGGCGCCTGGGTGCGGATGACCGCGCCCGCCGACCTGATCCTGCGCACCGCCTCGGCCACGATCGGGGTCTCGAGCTCACGCGGATGCGAGAAGTGCGCCATCAGGGCCAGCGTCTTGCCGGCCTGCGTCACCTGCTCGAACAGCCTGAGCGTGTCGTCGGCGTCCGGGTCTGACACGAATCGCTGCGGCCAGTAGCCAAGTGACTTGGTGCCGATCCTGACCGACTCGATGTGCTCGAGGCCGGGGCCGAGCAGCGGCTCGACGTACCGGCGGAGCACCGCGGCGCCCATGATCATCGGGTCGCCGCCGGTCACCAGCACGCTGGTCACCTCTGGATGCACGCGCAGGTACTCGGTCACCTGCGCCATGTCGTCTGTGGCCATCTTCAGGTCCGGCTCGCCGACGAACTGCGCCCAGCGGAAGCAGTAGGTGCAGTAGGCGTGGCAGGTCTGGCCCTGCTTGGGGAAGATCAGCACCGTCTCGGCGTATTTGTGCTGCATCCCTGGCAGCGGCTGGTCGCCCAGGTGCGGCACGTTCAGCTCGAGCTGACCGGCCGGGTGCGGATTCAGCCGCATCCTGACCCGGTGCGCCGCTGCCTGGATCTCCCGCTCGGCCGCGCCGCGGGAGATCAGGTCGGCGATCGGCGCGATGTCGTCCGGCGCCAGCATGTCGGCCTGCGGGAACACCAGCCGGTACATCGGGTCGGCTGGCGCTGCCGTCCAGTCGATCAGCGACTCGACGACGTACTCGTTGGTTCGGAACGGGAGGACGGCCGCAACGGCTCGTACCGCCAGCCGGTCGGCCGCATCCAGGCCAGCACGGGCAATCAGCTGGTCCAGGTGCTTGGTGGTGTAGGCGCGGAATCCCCGGCCCTGGGCCGGCACCGCCGGCACCGTCGGCGTCACCGGCATCGCCGGTCAGGCCGGCCCGCCAGTACGGCCATCAGACTGGTCATGCAGCTCCCTCCGGTCAGCACACTGCCCCGAAGCGCCGTCGTATGCGCGCAGGAACCCTAGATACGCCACAAGTGCGCGAGCCCCCGGCACTCCTCAGACGCAGTTGGCCCGGCAGCCGTTGCCGCCAGACCAGCCAAAGAGGTCACGATAAGGAAACGCTGAACTTCTCCCCAAGGTTGCCTCCACCCGCCGCAGTCCCTGGAGCGCAACCAGTCCGGTTGTTAACACTAGGGGATAACTTGCGTAATGACATGCCCTTTCCGCTGGCTCGTCTGCCGGCTCATGATGGGCCTGGTTCCGCTGGGGATCTCAACGTTCCCAGCCTGACCCGTTTCATGCGCGTGGCCCGGCTCGGGCCGGTCTGCGCCCGGCCGCGCGTACCGCCGCCGCCAGTGAGAGGCTTGGCCGCATGCAGGTCGCCAGCCAGCCGGGCGCCGACGGACAGCTCGGCGGGCCGCAGCGCGCCGACCATGAGCCAGGAACCGGCAGCTCGGCCGTGGCGGTCGACGCGATGGGCGGCGATCACGCGCCTGAGCAGATCGTGGCAGGCGCCGTGCTCGCCGCCCGCGAGTACCACGCAAGGCTGGTGCTGACCGGCCGCCCCGGGCTGATCAGGCCGCTGCTGGCGAAGCACGGCGCGGTCGGCGAGATCAGGCTGGTCGCCGCGGAAGACGCGCTGGCCATGGACGAGGGGGCATTCGCCAGCTGGTCTCGGCCGCGGTCAAGCATCGCGGTCGCCTGCCAGCTGGTCAGGCGCGGGCACGCGGCGGCGGTGATGTCGGCAGGCTCGACCGGCGCGATCGTCGCCACCGCGCTGCAGCGGCTGCGGCCGTTGCCCGGCATCGCCAGGCCCGCCCTCGCGGTCGCGCTGCCGACCACGCCGACGCCAACCCTGCTGCTCGATGCGGGCGCGATCTCCGATCCGAAGCCGGAGATGCTGGTGCAGTTCGCCCAGCTCGGGGTGGCCTACGCGCAGACCGCGTTCGGCATCAGCGCGCCGCGGGTCGGGCTGCTCACGATCGGCGCCGAGCCGGGGAAGGGCAACAAGCTGGCCGCGCGCGCCGCCAAGCTGCTTGCCGAGGAGCCGCCACATGGCGGCACGCCGATCAGCTTCGCCGGCAACGTGGAAGGCGGTGACCTGCTCACCGGCCAGGTCGACGTGGTGGTCACCGACGGTTTCACCGGGAACGTCGCGCTGAAGACGCTGGAGGGCACCGCGAGATACGCGGCCAGGCAGCTGCGTGAGGTGGTCGGCGCGACCAGGGCGGCGCGGCTGGGCGCGGTGCTGCAGCGGCGCGGGCTGCGTGAGCTGGCAGCCAGGCTGGACGCGGAGACCTATGGCGGCGCCGCGCTGCTCGGGCTCGAGGCGACCGTGGTGATCGCGCACGGCGCGGTGCAGGCCAAGGGCGCGGCCGCCGCCTGCAAGCTGGCGGCCGAGCTCATCGAAGGCCGGATTACCGACAAGATCAGGGAGCGGATGGGCTCGGTCCGCGCCGGTCATTTCCTCAGACGGACCTAGCGCAGCCGGTCGGCTCGGCGGTCTGCCCGCTGAACACGACGCGAAACGTGTTCGCGGCCGTTACCAGCCGGTCGGTAGGCTGATGCGATGCGGGATCCGGAGGAGGCGCTCAGCCAGCTCGTGCAAGCCGCGATGGCCGACGAGCTCGGCCCCGACTATGCGCACGCCGACCCGCTGATCCGCGCCTCCCAGTTCGCCGACTTCCAGGCCAACGCCGCGATGTCACTGGCCAAATCGGCCGGCCAGCAGCCGCGCGAGCTGGCGAGCCGGCTCGCGGCCAGGCTGGGTGACAGCGACGTGGTGGCCAGCGCCGAGGTCAGCGGGCCTGGCTTCATCAACCTGACCCTGCGCGACGACTGGCTCGCCGATCAGGCCACCAGCCAGCTCGCCGACCCGCGGCTCGGCGTGCGCACCGCGGACCCGGCCCAGACCATCGTGGTGGACTACTCTGGCCCGAACGTGGCCAAGGAGCTGCACGCAGGGCACCTGCGCGCGACCACGGTCGGCGACGCGGTGGTCAGGGTGCTCGAGCACCTCGGGCACAAGGTCATCAGGGCCGCGCACCTTGGCGACTGGGGCACCCAGTTCGGCATGCTGATCGAGCACGCGCTCGACATCGGCGAGCAGGCGACCTATGAGCAGCTGGTGGCCGGCGAGTTCACCGCGTTCTACCAGGCGGCTCGGCAGAAGTTCGACGGCGACCAGGCCTTCGCCGACCGGTCCAGGCAGCGCGTGGTCGAACTGCAGGCGGGCGGCGAGCAGGCACTGCAGCTCTGGCGGCTGCTGGTCGACGACTCGATGGCGTATCTGCGGCAGATCTACACCAGGCTGGACATCACGCTCACCGACGACGCCGACATGGACCCGGAGAGCTTCTACAACCCGATGCTCGCCGACGTGTGCGCCGAACTCGAGGCGACCGGCGTCGCGGTGATCAGCGACGGCGCACTCTGCGCGTTCCCGCCCGGCTTTACCGGCAGGGACGGCAGGCCGCTGCCGCTCATCTTGCGCAAGAGCGACGGCGGCTACGGCTACGGCAGCACCGACGTCGCGGCGATCAGGTACCGGCTCAGGGACCTTGCGGTCGACCGGATCATCTACGTGGTCGGCTCCGAGCAGAGCCTGCACCTTGCCATGGTCTTCGCGGTCGCCAGGCAGGCAGGCTGGCTGACCGACAGGCAGAGCGCCGAGCACGCCGTCGTCGGCCTGATGACCGGGCCCGGCGGCCAGCGGCTGCGGACCAGGGAAGGCGAGCAGGTCAAGCTCGTCACGCTGATGGACGAGGCGGTCGAACGGGCCGAGCGGGTGATCACCGACCGGTACCAGGACCCGGCGCAGCGGCGGCAGATCGCCGAGGCCGTCGGGATCGGCGCGCTGAAGTACGGCGAGCTGTCGGTGGCCAGGGACTCCAGCTACGCGCTCGACTTCGACCGGATGCTGGCCCTGACCGGCAACACCGGGCCGTACCTGCAGTACGCGGCCGCCAGGATCCGGTCGATCTTCGCCAGGGCCGGCCTCGACCCGGCCGGAGCGCGCGGGCCGATCCTGCTCACCGTGCCCGCCGAGCGCACGCTGGCGCTGCGGCTGGCCGGGTTCGGCCGGGCAGTCGGCGAGGTGGTGGCCGGCGCCGAGCCGCACAAGCTGGCCGGCTACCTGTTCGACACCGCGAGCGCGTTCACCACCTTCTACGAGCAGTGCCCGGTGCTGTCCGCCGAAGCCGGGCTGCGCGAGTCCCGGCTCGCGCTGGCCAGCCTGACCCTGCAGGTGCTGGTCACCGGGCTCGGCTTGCTCGGCATCGGCGTGCCTGACCGGATGTAGCGCGAGCGGTTCCCAGGCCGTTCCCAGCTTTGCCCACCCGTTCTCTCATCGCCTGCGCGCATGCTTGTGCTATGGCCATTGCCCGGATCAAGTACCTGACCATCGGCGTTGCCGCGGCGGCGGCGCTGGCAGGCGGCGGCACCGCGATCGCGATCGGCGAGGGCGGCACGCCGGCCAATGCGGCGAGCCAGCGCGGCGCGCAGCTCGGTAACCAGGAACTGGCAAGCCAGGCGGCCCGCTCGCCTGGCCGCTGCCTGCGGCTAGCCGAGCGGCTGCGAGCCGGCGGCCGTCCGCTGGCTGCCAGGCACGTCGCCGCGATCTGCGTCAGGCTGCGGATCGCCAGCCTGGTGCTGCACACCATGCACGGCCAGTTCACCATCGAGACCAAGCACGGCGCGCGAACGATCGCGGTCGAGCAGGGGCTGGTTGAGTCGGTCGGCGACGGCGCGATCACCGTCAAGGCCAAGGACGGCACGACCTGGACCTGGGACCTGGTCGGCAACACCGTCGTCAGGCGGGACGGCAGCAAGGCCGGCACCGGCGCGCTGGCCGACGGGCAGCGGGTATTCGTCGCCGGGCCGGTGGCCAGCGGCGCGAACGACGCCAGGCTGATCATCATCAGGGCCGCCGGAGCTGCCGCGCCAGCCGCCTGAGCAGCAGCACTGGCATCATCGTGCAGGTAAGTGAGGAACCCCGTACCAAACGCCCAAAGAAGCCAGGCAGCCATGACCGAGAGCGATCGAATCCCGCAGGTGCTCGTCGTCGACGACGAGCCGAACGTTCGCGAGCTAGTTCAAGTTGCGCTCAAGTTTCACGGCTGCTCGGTTACCGCCGCGGCCAGCGGGAAAGATGCAATCCGGCAGGCAGAGGCCAGCAAGCCTGACCTGATCGTGCTGGACGTGATGCTGCCTGACATGGATGGCTTCGAGGTATGCCGCCGGCTGCGCGCCGCGGGGAACGAGGTTCCGGTTATCTTCCTGACCGCGAGGGACACCTCGTCCGACACAGTCACCGGCCTGGCAATCGGTGGTGACGACTACGTCACCAAGCCGTTCTCGGTCGAGGCGCTGGTCGCCAGGGTCAGGGCCGTGCTCAGGCGGGCCGCCCGCGGCAGCAGCGACGACCCGCACGGCGGGGCCGGCGGGCCGCTCCGGGTTGCCGACATCGAGCTTGACGAAGACCGCTGGACCGTGCACAGGGCCGGGGTCCAGGTCGAGCTGTCCAGGACAGAATTCCGCCTGCTGGCCTACCTGATGCGGCATCATGGCCGGGTGCTGACACGGGCACAGCTGCTGGAGAGCGTGTGGGGCTGGGACTACTCGGGGGAATCGCAGATCGTGGAGACCTACGTCAGCTACCTGCGGCGGAAGCTTGACCCGCTGGGGCCGCCGGTGATCCACACCCAGCGCGGTGTGGGGTACAGCCTGCGGGCACCCGAGCGAGGCACGCAGGCCGGGCCAGGCTGATGGCACGGTCACGCCGTCTTTCGCTGCGGGCCAGGATGCTGGTCCTGCTGATCTCGGTCACCACGATGTTTCTGCTGGTCATGGGCGTGGTCAGCACCGTGGTGCTGGCCAAGAAGGTGGCCGCGGAGCAGCTGAGCTTCGACAACGCGCTGACGGCCGCGGTGCACAGGTCGCCGCTGAAGCTGCAGGACAACTCGGCCGGGTACGAGGTCGTGATCGTGCCGGTCAGGACCCTGCAGGTGGTCCAGCTTTCCGGCAACAACCGGCTCACCGCCCAGCTCAGCGACGCGGTGCGGCGGCTGCTCGAGGACAACCAGTTCAGCCCGATCGTGGCCGAGGTCAAGCGCGGCGACTGGGTGCAGGCGGACCAGCAGATTGGCAGCCGCCACCTGATGCCGATCAAGCCCGGCTCGTTCCCCACCGACCCGGCCTTCGACGGCGCGGCCAGGCTGGTACCGGGCTACGCCAGCATGCTATTCGTGGCGGCGCCAGGCCCCGACCCGAACCAGGTGCGCGAGTTCATCATCGCCGAGCTGATCACCGGCGGCGCGCTGATCGCGCTGCTGGCCATCGGCGGCGAGTGGCTGATCGGCCGCGGCCTCGAGCCGCTCGACCAGATGGCGAACACCGCGAACGAGATCACCACCCGCGGCGACCTGACCGCGCGGATGCCGGACGCCGACGAGCAGACCGAGGTGGGCAGGCTCGGCTCGGCGATCAACACCATGCTGGACCGGATCCAGCACGCGTTCGGGTCACGGCTGCGTTCCGAGCAGAAGGTCAGGGAGTTCGCCGCCGACGCCTCGCACGAGCTGCGCAC
>JASHQL010000561.1 GCA_030039155.1 Streptosporangiaceae bacterium
GTTCATGATGCCGGCCGCATTCGGCGCGGAGAACAGCCCCATGCCCGCGCCGGCCAGGAAGATCAGCCCGGCGAACTCCGGGTAGTGGAAGTCGGTGGGCACGAACAGCAGGCCGGCGAACGCGCACGCCGACAGCGCCAGCCCGCCCGATGCGAGCCAGCGCGCGCCGTGCCGGTCGGACAGCCAGCCAGAGGCCGGCCCGAACACGACGAACCCGGCGGTCAGCGCGAGCAGGTAGATGCCCGACCACAGCGGGGTGTCCTTGAACGGGTACCCGTGCAGCGGCAGCCAGATGCCCTGCAGCCAGATGATCAGCATGAACTGCAGCCCGCCGCGGGAGATCGCGGCGAGCGCGGTCGCGCCGATGCCGGCCGCGAACGCCCTGATCCGCATCAGCCGCAGGTCGAACATCGGCGCCCGGACCCGCAGCTCGATCATGCAGAACGTAATCAGCAGCGCGACGCCGCCGATCATGCCGGTCAGCACCGTCGGGCTGGTCCAGCCCATCGAGTGCCCGCCGTACGGCTGCAGGCCGTAGGTGATGCCGGTGAGCAGCGCGATCAGGCCGACCGCGAACGTGACGTTCCCCAGCCAGTCGATCCTGGCCGGGGTCCTGATGCCGATCTCCTTCAGGCTCAGCAGCGACCAGATCGTGCCGCCGAGGCCGATCGGCACCGACACGATGAACACAAGCCGCCAGTCGATAGCGGCCAGCACGCCGCCCAGGATCAGCCCGATGAACTGCCCGGATATGCCGGCGATTTGATTGATACCCATCGCCGTGCCGCGCTGGTTTGCGGGGAACGCGTCGGTCAGGATGGCTGGTGCGTTCGCCATCAGCATGGCGCCGCCGATCGCCTGGATCACCCGGAAGCCGATCAGCCACAGTGCCCCGGCGCCGCCCTTGAGCGGGTCGAACGGCAGCGCCAGCGCGCCCAGCCCGAAGATCGCGAAGCCGAAGTTGTACATCCGGACCCGGCCGTAGATATCGCCGAGCCTGCCCAGGGTGACCACCAGCACCGCGGACACCACCAGGTAGCCCATCAGCATCCACAGCAGGTAGCTGAAGCTGCCGGCGCTGAGCGGGTTGAGGTGGATGCCGCGGAAGATGGCAGGCAGCGAGATGATCACGATCGAGGCGTTGACCGTGGCCGCCAGCATGCCCAGCGTGGTGTTGGACAGCGCAACCCACTTGTAGTTACGGCGGCGCAGGCCGCGCTTGCCGCCGTTCACGCCTGGCTCGCCGCTAGGCCCGGCGGTACTGGCCGCTGCGCCAGGCTGGTCAGGCCCGGTGGCGCTGGTCATGTCGGCAGACTCGCCATCCAACGCTTGCTCCTCTGGTTCCCCACCTAGATACTTGCTAATACGAAACTAACAGACGCGGGCCGGTCTCGGGATCAGCCAGCCGGCCGCCCGCGCGGCCGGCGGGCCGCTCGCCCAGCGTACTTCGATCGGGGTCATGGCCGCTTGTCCCGACAAACCAGCCGAATGCTGCAGTCTCGGTAAATACGGCCGAATCACTTGGTCAATGCGAGCCCGCGCCATTGCGAGCGCGATACAGTCGGGCGCGTGCTGAATTGGCTGCGCTCACGAGCCGCCGCGACCAAGCTGCTGACCGGCGTGGACGTGTCGGTCTACCAGGGCCTGCCGGGCACCTGGGTCAAGGAAGCAGGCAACATCAGCTGGGCGGCGGTCAAGCTGACCGAGTTCGAGCCGGGCGGCACGCGGTATGTCAATCCGGACGCGAAGCCGGACTGGGACTGGCTGAAAGACCAGAAGAAGGGCCGGATCGGCTATCTGTACGGCCATCCGTCGACGAGCGCCGCCGACACGGTGGAATTGTTCATCGGCAAGCTGCGGAGCCTCGGCCTCGACAACTCCGACGCGGTCGCGCTCGATCTCGAGGAGGCCGACGGCATGACCACCGGCCAGGTCTCTGACTGGGCCGGCGACGTCCTTTCCGAGCTCGAACGGCGGCTGTCCAGGAAGCCGCTGCTCTATACCTTCGTGGATTTTGCCAGGTCAGGGTACTGCTCGGGCCTGGAGAAGTATCCGCTGTGGATCGCCAACCCAGGCACCAAGCGGGGCAAGCCGACGGTCCCCGAACCGTGGAAGCGCTGGGCCATCCACCAGTACGTGATCACCGGGCCGATCGACCGGGACGTGGCCAACTACGCGAGCCTGGCGGACATGGCCGAGGCACTTGGCAAGAGCGAGAAGGAGCCTGTCGTGAAGAACCTCGGCGGGACGATCACCGGAGCTGTCGCATCGGCCCGCTGGCCGGGCGGCGAGATCGTGGTCGCGGGCCTGAGCACCGATGGCTACATCCAGGCGACCAGGCTGGTCGGCGGCATCTGGACCGCGTGGGCCAACGTCAGCCTGACCGAGGCGCAGGGCTCCCCGTCGCTGACGGTCTGGCCGGACGGCAACGGGTCGCTGTACTACATCGACACGACCGGCGCGGTCATCGAGCTGGAGACCACCAACCACGGCGAGACCTGGAGCTGAGACGGCCGGGGAGCGGGCCGGCCGCCGGTCGCGCTGCTGCGCGCCCAGAGCCGCGCGAGTATCTTCTGCAGTGTGACCTCCCGGCCTGCGCCACGTGACATCCGGGCCTCCGACGCGGACAGGGACCGCGTGATCGACCTGCTCAGCACCGCCGCGGCCGACGGCAGGCTGACCCTGGGCGAGCACGCAGAACGGGTCGAGCGCGCGCATTCGGCGCGCACCCTCGGCGACCTCGCGGTGCTGACCACGGACCTGGCGGCGCCGTCCGCGCAGCCGATCAAGCTGGACAACAAGAAGGCGGTCGCCGGGATCTTCTCCGCGGACCGCAGGGACGGCCGCTGGGTGGTGCCGCCCACGCTGCCGGTCGCCGCGATCTTCGGCGAGGTCGTCATCGACCTGCGCGACGCGATCTTGCAGAGCCAGCGGATCGTGCTGTACGCAACCGTGATCGGCGGCCAGATCCAGCTGATCGTGCCGGCCGGGGTCGCGGTGCAGATGACCGGCAAGTCGCTGTTCGGCCGCAGGATCAACCGCGGCGGCACGGCGCCGGCCCCAGGGCTGCCGGTGATTGAGGTACGCGCGTTCATGCTGGGCGGCAGCATCAGGACCATCGCGCCGCGGAAGTCCAGGTGGCGCCGGGTGCTTGGGCGAGGCCAGCGCTGAGCGGGTCGTTCCCTGCCTATCCGCCGTCGAAGTTTACGGCGCTGTAGGCGCGCAGCTTCCACAGCTGGTGCTCGCTGTAGACATTGCGCACGGTGCCCGAGCGGGCCCGCATGACCAGCGAGTGCGTGGTCGCGCCGCCCGACCGGTAGCGCACGCCGGCCAGCAGCTCGCCGTCGGTGATCCCGGTCGCGGCGAAGAACGCGTCGTCCGAGGCCACCAGGTCGTCGGTGGTGAGCACCCGGTTCAGGTCGTGGCCGGCGGCCAGCGCCTTGTCCCGCTCCGCCTCGTCGCGCGGTGCCAGCTTGCCGAGCAGCACGCCGCCGAGGCACTTGATCGCGCAGGCGGCGATGATGCCCTCCGGCGTGCCGCCGATGCCGAGCAGCAGGTCGACGCCCGAGCCGTCGCGTGCCGCCATGATCGCGCCCGCGACGTCACCGTCGGTGATCAGCTTGATCCGCGCGCCGGTCGCCCGCACCTGGGAGATCAGCTCGCCGTGCCGCTCCCGGTCCAGGATGATCACGGTCACGTCGTGCGGCGAGCAGTGCTTGGCCTTCGCCACGGCCCGGACGTTCGCGGCGGGCGGCGCGTCGATGTCCACCGTGTCGGCGGCTTCCTCCCCGGCGACCAGCTTGGACATGTAGAACACCGCCGACGGGTCGTACATCGAGCCGCGCGGGCTGACCGCGAGCACCGAGATGGCATTGGGCATGCCGTTGGCGGTCAGCCTGGTGCCGTCGATCGGGTCCACCGCGACATCGCAGGGCGGGCCGGTGCCGTCGCCAACTTCCTCGCCGTTGTACAGCATCGGGGCGCGGTCCTTCTCGCCCTCGCCGATCACCACGATGCCGCGCATGGACACGGTGTCCAGCATCTGCCGCATGGCGTTCACCGCGGCGCCGTCAGCGCCGTTCTTGTCGCCGCGGCCCACCCAGCGGGCCGACGCGAGGGCCCCTGCCTCGGTGACCCTCGCCAGCTCGAGCGCCAGGTTGCGGTCAGGAGCGTGCCTGGCAGGCTCGGGCATCGCCATATCTGCCTGATCGCCGGGCCCGGAGGCTGCCTGATCTGCGGTCATCGCGGATGTGCCTTCCCTGTCGGCGGTCCGTGGTGGAATCCTATGTAGCGAGCAGGTGAACGCGCCGTACACCCGCACGCTCCAGGCTAGGAAGGGGGTCGCGTCCTCGATGACCATCAACCAGCTGCCGCAGCTCGCGAAGGCGTCGGACCGGGGCGCCGCTACCCGTTCCGGCCTGCTGGCGGCGGCCCGCGAGGTGTTCACCCACGTGGGGTACGCGCAGGCCGGGGTGACCGACATCGTCGCGCTGGCCGGCGCCAGCGTCGGCAGCCTGTATCACCACTTCACCGGCAAGGCCGATCTGTACCTGACGCTGTTCGAGGAGTTCCAGAACGAGCAGGCCGAGCGGACCAGGTCGGCGGCGCGCGCGGCCAGGGAAGCCGGTGTGACCGATCCGATGGAGCTGTTCCTGGTCGGCGCCCGCGGCTACCTCGAGGTCTGCATGGAACAGCGCGAGCTGTCGGCGATGTTCGCCAGGGGCGACGGCCCGCCCGGTTTCGAGCTGGTCGGCCGGCAGCGCCTGGTGGACTGGGTCAGCAGGAACACCGACTTCTTCGCGCGCAGCGGCGAGGCGCTGAACGAGGCGGCCGCGATCGTGATGACCGGCGCGCTGCTGCTGGCGTCCGCCGAGGTGTCGCTGGCCGAGGACGCCGAGCGCGCCAGGCAGCTCGCCGACGGCGTGATCGAGATGCTGTCCAGGCTGGAGATCAGGCAGGGCTAGGCCCATTCAGCCGGCGGTGGTCTGCGGTCAGAAGGGCGCGGCCGGCTCGTCGTCGCCGTCGTGCCGCGGTCCTTCGGACCGCGCGCGGTCGGCGGGCGCGCGGTCGGCCATCGCGGCGGTGAGCCTGGCCCGAGCGCCGTCAAGCCACTCCTCGCAGATCGCCGCGAGCCGCTCACCGCGCTCCCACAGCTCGAGCGACTGCTCGAGCGTGAGCCCGCCGGCCTCAAGCCGCTTGACCAGCTCGATCAGCTCGTCGCGTGCCTGCTCATACGGCGGCGGCTTTGCCTGCCCGCTGTGGCCGTCGGCTGTGCTCACGCGGTCCACCCTAGTGCCCGGCCAGCCGCTGCCTGGCCGGGCCGGCGGGCTAGATGATCCCGGTCAGCAGCAGGCCGGTCGCGGGCCGGACGACCAGCAGGCCCTGCAGCACCAGGACCCAGTCCGGGTCGCCCTGGGAGTTCGTGCCCTGGCTCGCCGAGTTGTACGTCGCCCCGGTCGCCGTGGCGGTGGTCGCGCCGGTGATCGGGTCGACCCAGGTGGCCGTGTACCCGGCGGGCAGCTTCGCCTCGTCGATCGTGACCGTGGCGTGGGCTGGCAGGTACAGGACGCCAAGGCTCCCGTCAGGGGTGATGCTCGCCGCCACGTAGTTGTTGGTGAACGCGGGCTCGTACTGGCCGCCGCCGCCACCGGACGCCAGGCCGCTCACCCTGGTGCCCCGGCCGGCCGTCACGAACGCGTTGCCGGTATCGGCGACGAGCTTGTACCACTCCGGCAGGCTGGTGAAGGACGAGACGATGTTCGGGGCGTTGTTGGCGAAGAACCAGTCGCCGGTCAGCGCCGCCTCGGAACCTGAGACCCACGGATACACGTTCTCCGCCTCGCCGAGGATGCCACGCGCGCCCGACGCCAGCGTCCACCACCATTCCTGCCGCAGGGCCCGGCTGTAGGTGGCGTCGTATCCGGCGCCGGAGTCCTCCTGGCCGAAATAGCCGTCGCCCCAGATCGGCGGCAGCAGGCTGGCCGCGCCCTGCGCGGACACTTCGGTCCACGCGTATTCGATCACCCAGTAACCGCAGTTGTACGTATAGCAGAAGTCGAAGTCGGCGTTGGCGACGCCCCAGTCCTCGGTGGCGTTAGTGTTGGTCACATAGCGGCTGGTGGTCTCGGCGTTGTACCAGGCGCTGAGGATCTGCGTCGCGCCTGCCGCGGTCATGCCGGCCTGCACCGCGTTCAGCTGCGGGTCGTCGTACGGCGAGAACATGTCGCCGCCGTACAGCCACACCACGTTGCTCTGGGTGGCGTACCTTTCGCCGATCATCTGGGCGAAGTCCTGCCACTGCGTGGTCGTCCAGGTGTCCTGCCAGTGCCCGGTCTCCAGGTCGTCGCCAGGGTTGATCAGGACGAACCCGATCGTGATCCCGTTCGACAAGGCCGACGACATCATGGAGTCGACCCGCGCCCAGAATGTCGGGTCCAATGCCGCGCTTGACGGGTCGGTGCTCCCGCCCACCAGTGGCGTCAGACCGTCCCACGTGTCGCCTGTGGTGCGGCCACTGGAACCGGTCCAGTACGGGGACAGCATGCAGACGGTGAACCCCTGCGCTGCGCGGGTGGAGAAGAACGTGTCGAAGTCGCCCTGCCAGTCGCCGCTTGAGTACTCACCGGCGTTGGTAAACAGTCCCCACGTCTCGGTCGCCACCCACAACCTGGGGTTACCGAACTGGTCGTGGAAGTAGCCGGCGGTGCCGTCGCTGGTGATGGTCAGGCCGGTGATGGTCGGCAAGGATGCGTCGCTCTCCGGCGGCGTCTCGTACATCTGGCGGTCCCTCAGGTGTCGCTACGGCGTGACCACAAAGCTGTTTGCTGCCAGCCGTGCACGCTGGCTTGTTCCTGGCGCGGGGATGCCAGAGCGATGTCAGTTCTATCGCGCGAGCGTGAACTATGTCGGAAGATGGGACTTGTTGGGCCGGGAAGTTACGGCGAGCTGACCGTTGTCAGCCCAGCCTGGCACCCGCGGTCAGCCCTGGGACCGGCCCGCCTGGCTGCAGGGCACCGGCCGCGATCTGCTCGGCTGCCCAGTCGATCCACCCGATCAGCTCGGTGTAGAACCGCCGGCCGAACTCGATCGACAGCCTGCTTGACCGGCGCACCTGGTTCTCGCCCCAGTCCACGGCGGCGATGGTGGCGGTGATCAGGTCCAGGTGCCGCACGTACTCGGCGCGGTCGCGCGCCAGGTAGGCCAGTGCCTCGTCGGGCGGCAGCACCCACAGGCAGAACACCCGCAGCTGCGCCTCCTGCCTGATCGAATAGTCCGGCGGGGAATCTCGCAGCCAGCTGCGCAGCGCGGCCAGCCCGGCCTCGGTCGTCTGGTACACCTTGCGGCCGCGCGGCCCCTCACCAGTCTGCGCGATCAGCCCCTCGGCGGTGAGCTTCGCCAGCTCCGGATAGATCTGGCTGTGCTGGGCCGGCCAGACGTTCCCCATCGAGACGCTGAAGAAGCGGCTGAGGTCATAGCCGCTCATCGGCTCCCCGGCCAGCAGGTCAAGCAGTCCGTGCCGCAATGACATATGAAGTTTCTAACATGTAGCTCTTGACATGTCAACGATGGCAGATGTTG
Organism: Streptosporangiaceae bacterium; assembly: GCA_030039155.1. GTDB lineage: Bacteria > Actinomycetota > Actinomycetes > Streptosporangiales > Streptosporangiaceae > JOPF074. The sequence goes on from JASHQL010000561.1 coordinate 7,579, forward strand.
ACTTAGACATGTCGAACTCAACATGTCAATGAAGGACGGACCCGATGCGCACGTTCAGTCAAGCCCAGATCCACCGGCGCCGCTGGGCCACCCTCGCGGTGCTCTGCCTGTCCCTGCTGGTGGTCGTGGTCGATAGCTCGATCGTCAACGTGGCCATGCCCACCCTGGTCCGCGACCTGCACGCGACGACGTCGGTGCTGCAGTGGGTCGCGGACGCCTACACCCTGGCCATGGCGGGCCTGCTGCTCACCCTCGGCAGCACCGGCGACCGCATCGGCCGGCACCGGACGCTGGCCGCCGGGCTGTTGCTCTTCGGCCTTGGCTCAGCGCTGGCGGCCTGGTCGGGCACCGCCGGCGAGCTGATCGCCTGCCGGGTGCTGATGGGGATCGGCGCCGCCGCGATCATGCCGGCCACGTTGTCGATCCTGACCAACGTCTTCGGCGGCCGGGAGCGGGCGAAGGCCATCGCGATCTGGTCAGCCGTGACCGGCCTCGGCGTCGCAATCGGCCCGACGCTTGGCGGCTGGCTGCTCGAGCACTTCAGCTGGGGCTCGATCTTCCTGGTGAACCTGCCGATCGTGGCGGTCGCGCTGTTCGTCGGCCGGTTCCTGGTGCCGCCGTCGAAGAACCCGCGGCCCACCGCGCTCGACCCGGTTGGCGCGCTGGCGTCGGTAGCAGGGCTGACCGCGATCGTCTACTCCATCATCGAGGCACCGGCCAACGGCTGGCTGAGCCCGGTCACGATCGGCACCGCGGTGGCCGGCCTCGCGATCATGGCGGCCTGGGTCGCCTGGGAGCTGCGCAGCAGCCATCCGATGGTGGACCTGCGGATCTTCAGGAACGCCAGGTTCAGCGCGGCCAGCGTGTCGGTCACGCTGGTATTCCTCGGGCTGTTCGGCTGGCTGTTCGTCTTCACCCAGCAGCTGCAGTTCGTGCTCGGCTTCGACCCGCTGCAGGCAGGCGTCCGCGCGCTGCCGTTCGCGGTCACCATCGGCCTGATCTCGCAGCCGGCCGCCCGGCTGGCCGCCAGGTACGGCACCAAGGTCGTGGTGACCGCCGGGATGGCGCTGATGGCCGTCGGGTTCGGCCTGGTGGCCACCTCGACGGCGCAGACTGGCTACCAGTTCCTGCTGATCGCCAGCGTGGTGGTGGCGGCAGGCATGGGCCTGGCCATGGCGCCGGCCACCGAGTCCATCATGGGCTCGCTGCCGCCCGACCAGGCCGGAGTCGGCTCGGCGGTGAACGACACCACCAGGTCGCTCGGCGGCGCGCTCGGCATCGCCGTCGTCGGCTCGGTCGCGTCGTCCATCTTCGCCAGCCACATCCGCCCGGCGCTCGCGCACCTTCCCGCGGCCTTCGCCGCGCAGGCCAAGTCCTCGGTGGGCGCGGCCCTCGCGGTCAGCCAGCACGCGCCGCGCTCGCTGGCCGGGCCGCTGGCCGACGCCGCCAAGCAGGCATTCATCACCGGCGCCGACCGCGCCGTGCTGGTCGCGGTGGGTGCCGCGGTGATCGGCACCGTGATCGCCTGGCGCTACCTGCCGGCCAGGCACGCCGCCGGGGCAACCACAATGGCCGGGGCAACCACAATGGCCGGGGCAGCCACCGTGGCCGGGGCAGCCACCGTCGCGGTCGCTGCCGGTGACCAGGCCGCTGCCGGCGTCGGTGGGGCTGACCGCGTGCCGGTGCTCAGCCGCTAGCCAGGCCAGGCAGCTCGCCCGGAGTCCGCGAAGGACTCCGGGCGAGTCCTGCTGGCGGCAATCGGTAACGAGCCGGGCGGGCCGGCCGATGAACCAGCACCGCATACTCGCCTGCGCGAGCGCTGAGGGGAACTCATGGATCGGCATGACGGGCAGAAGCGCCGGCGCGCGTGCGCCGCGACGGCCACATCGCGGTGCGCGGCAGCGCGTCCGGCGACACGCGCGCAGCATGAGTGCTGGCAGCAGGCGCGGCACGCCTCGCAGCTGGCGGATCTCGGCAGCTGCTGGTACCGGAGGCTGCCGTGGTCGCCGCTGACCTGGCGGACCGCAGCCGCGCACCGCTGATCAGCCTGCGCTGCTCCCGGCCCGCCCGGTTACCGTGACGTCGAGCTGGTCGCTGGCGAACCGGACCGTGAGCCGCTCCCCGCCGGCCGCCTCGGCTGCCGACCTGAGCACGCTGCGGTCGGCCCGCTGCACGATCGCGTAACCGCGGTTCAGCGTCGCCGCCGGGGACAGCGCGACCAGCCGCGCCCTGATGTGCCCGATGTCCTCGCGGCCCAGGTCGAGCCGGCCCGCCATGACCCGCCGCGCCCGCTCGGCGAGCCCGAGCACCTGCTCCTGCCGCCTGTCGATCTCCTGCACAGGGCTGGCCAGCGCGGGCCTCGACCGGATGGCGGTCAGCCAGGACTGCTCCCGGTCAAGCCGCCCGGCCAGCGCTCGGCGGGCCCGAGCGCGGAGCTGCCCGACGATCGCGACCTGCTCGGCCACGTCAGGGACGGCGCGCCTGGCCGCGTCGGTTGGCGTGGAAGCGCGCACGTCCGCGACCAGATCGAGGAGGGGAACGTCCTGCTCGTGGCCGATCGCGCTGATCACCGGGGTGACGCAGGCGGCGACGGCGCGGACCAGCTCTTCGTCGGAGAACGGCAGCAGGTCTTCGATCGAGCCGCCGCCGCGGGCGATGATGATCACCTGTACCGCGCGGTCAGCATCAAGCGCGCGCAGCGCGGTGACGACTTCCTCGGCCGCGTGCGGGCCCTGCACCGCTACCTGCTCAACCCGGAACCTGACGGCCGGCCAGCGGCGCGCGGCGTTCTCCCGCACATCACGCTCGGCAGCCGAGTCCCGCCCGCAGATCAGGCCGACCACGCCGGGCAGGAACGGCAGCGGGCGCTTGCGCTCGCTGGCGAACAGCCCCTCGGCCGCCAGCGACCTGCGCAGCCGGTCCAGCCGGGCAAGCAGCTCGCCGATCCCGACGGCCCTGATCTCGCTGACGGCCAGCGAGAAGCTGCCGCGGGCGGCATTGAACTCCGGCTTGCCGAACACCACGACCCGCGCGCCCTCGGCCGGCTCTGGCTGCGTCGCCGCCAGCACGGTCCGCGCGCAGATGACCCGCACCGACACCGCGGCAAGCGGATCGCGCAGGGTCAGGAACACCGTGCTGCCGCGCTTGCTCAGCTCGGCGATCTGCCCTTCGACCCAGACCCGGCCAAGGCGGCCGATCCACTCGGCGGTCAGCCGCATCACCGTGCGCACCGGCACCGGCGACTCCGCCGTGGTGGTCAGCGGCACGGCGCCTGCTAGGCCGGGTCTCGCAGCTTGGCGATCCGGTTCTCGAACATGCTGACCACGTCCGCCCTGGCCGCGTGCGCTCGCTCGTACCGGACAAGCTGCGTGAGCTGCGCCTCGTCCAGCGTCCGCAGCCGGGCGCGCAGCGACGGCAGCGAGAGCCCGTCGTAGTTCGGCACCGGTAGCTCCGCCGCGTGCGGCGCGGCAGCCTGGCCGTTGGCCGCGGCGCTGGTTGCCGCGGGCGGCCCGGCCGTCCCCTGGGCGGACGCCGGACCCCGGTGGTCCTTGACCACGCCGGTACGGCCGCCGAAGGCCGGCCCTGGCTGCTCCCGCGGCGCCGTACCGCCGTGCGGGGGCGGCCCCGCTGAACCTGCCGGATCCACCGACCTGTCGTTGACGGCCTCGGCCACCTCTTCGGCGGTCAGCAGCCGGACGTTGCCGGTCTGGTCGAGTGACCGCCACCTGGATTCCGCACGGGCGCGGGCCGCCGCGGCCGCGCTGGTCCCGTTGACCTCCGGCCCGCGCGGCTGTGACCGTGCCTTCCTGCTGGCCGCCTGGCGCGCCGCTCTCGCCTGGCCTGCCCCGGCCGTGCGTTCCCGCGCCTGCGTCTTGATCTTGTCGGCAGCGAGGAACAGCTGGCCGACGCCGGAAAAGACGGCCCGGAGCGCCTGCACCGGCGCTGATTTCAGTTTGTCGGACTGCTCGATGCCCATACCGGTTGCCTTTGCCCCTCCCTGGAGCCTCACCAGGCGCTGGAGGCTCGCCTGCGGCGCATCGGTTGGCTGCCTCGCGCGGGGGTTCTCGGCGGCGAAAGCGATGCGGCGCTCCGAACATTCTCGCCAGTGCGGCTGCCGCCGCAAGCCGGAGGCCGAGAAAAGAGGGCCGGCAGCACGTCGCCGCGGCGCCAGCCGCAGCCGGGCAGGCGGTCGGCCGCCTGACCGGGCGGTCAGCCGGGCCGGCCGGGCGGGCAGGCAGATCACCTACGATGGGAGCCATGTCAGCGCCAGCCCGCCGTGTCCTGCTCGCCAAGCCTCGTGGCTATTGCGCTGGCGTGGACCGTGCGGTGCAGACGGTGGAGGAGGCACTCGAGCGGTTCGGCGCTCCGGTGTACGTACGCAAGCAAATCGTGCATAACACGCATGTCGTAAGGCGCCTCGAGCAGCGCGGCGCGATCTTCGTGGAGGAGACCGAGGAAGTCCCCGAGGGGTCGGTCGTGGTCTTCTCCGCGCACGGCGTCGCGCCGAGCGTCCGCGCGGACGCTAAGGAACGCGGCCTGCGCACGATCGATGCGACCTGCCCGCTGGTCACCAAGGTGCACAACGAGGCGCGCAGGTTCGCCGCGCAGGACTACGACATCCTGCTGATCGGGCATGAGGGTCATGAGGAAGTCGTCGGCACCACCGGTGAGGCGCCGGCCCACATCCA
>JASHQL010000562.1 GCA_030039155.1 Streptosporangiaceae bacterium
CGCCGTCGGACTTGGCAGCCGCCACCACGTAACCGGTGACGGCCGCGGCAGCCGCGATGACCAGCACCAGCACGATCACCAGGAGCCTTGGCAACCGGGTGAGCGCGGTGCGGCGCGGCTGATCTAAGACCGGGCTGGCATGCGCCACGGTGGCAGTCCATTCGACACGAGCGGCCCCCCGCCCTCGTCCGGCAAGAGCCTGCGCCCCCCGGCTACCGCAGGTAGTCAGCGCTGATCTTAGTGTGGCCGCACTGTGCCGCACATGAATTCCGCTGATTCAGCCGTCGCTGGCCGGCGCGGTGAGCGCACGGCTGGGATACTCCAGCGGTGCCGGAGATGCCAGTGCAGGCCGCCGCCGCGATCTGCGCCGCCTACGGCCTTGGGCCTGTCGCCGGCATCCCGGTCGCGGCGGCGCGCGGCGAGCAGGGCGTGATCTGGCGGTTCGGCACCGCGTCCGGCAACTGGGCGGTCAAGCAGCTGCTGTTCCCGGTGGCCGAGCCTGATGCGGCCAGAGATGTGGCCTTCCAGCTGGCGGCGCTCGCCGCCGGGATACCGCTCCCGGAGCCGCGGCTGACGACAGCAGGGACGGTCGTGCTACCGGCCGCGCAGGCGGCCTGGGGCAGCGCCGTGCGGGTGTACCGCTGGGCCGAGCTAGCCGACGATCCGCCGGTCAGCGCTGCCGAGATGGGCGCGCTGCTGGCCAGGCTGCACGGCGTGCTGCTGTACGACCCTGGCCCGCCGCCCGCCGATCCCTGGTTCACGAGGCCATCGGGGCAGGCTGAGCTCGCGGCTCTGCTGGCGGCCGCTAGCCAGGCCGCCGAGTCATGGGCGCCGTTGCTTGGCCGGCGGCTGGCCGAGCTGATCGAGGCCGAGCGCATGATCAGCCAGCCCGATCCCGCGCTGCTGCTGACCTGCCACCGCGACCTCAACCTGGAGAACGTACGCCGGGCCGCAGGCACCACCGGCCTGGTGGTCCTTGACTGGGAGAACTGCGGCCCGGCCGAGCCGGCCCGCGAGCTGGCCGCGGTGCTCGCGGACCTGGCGGTCGACCTCGGCCTGCAGGCGGCCAGTGCCGCGCATGCCGGGTACGTCGCGGCCGGCGGGCCTGCCCGGCTGACCGGGCCAGCCGACTTCGGCATGGCCGTCGCCGTGCAGGGGCACCTGCTGCAGGTATACGGGTACCGGGCGCTGGCGCCGGGGGAGCCCGATGAGACCAGGGCCACGGCCCGGCGGCGGCTGCACCAGATGCTCGAGCGGCCGGTGACCCTGCAGCTGGCCCGCCGCCTGCTCGATCTTGTGTCCAGCTAGCGTTCAGAATCCGCTGATAGGTTGGCGTTCATACCGCGAATCGGCCGAAAGGGTGATGCTGAGCATGGACGGGACGCTGACCGCTGGCGACATCGAACTGCTGCGCAAGGATTTCTCCGCGACCCCGGCCTACCGGCTCGCGCAGAACGCGGTCACCAGGGTGGCGCTCGACGACGTGGCCATCAACCGGGACATCGTGAACAGCACAGAGCACTCCGTATCGGTGCTGCTTGACGACTGGAAGGTCACCAGCCAGGAGCGCAGCGGCCGCTGCTGGCTGTTCGCCGGGCTGAACCTGCTGCGGGTCGGCGCGATGAAGAAGATGGGCCTGAAGGAGTTCGAGTTCTCGCAGAACTACGCGATGTTCTGGGACAAGATCGAGCGGGCCAATTACTTCCTCGAGGCCATCATCGAGACGGCCGGCCGCGACGTTGACGACCGGACGGTCGCGTTCCTGCTCGACTCGGCTGCCGACGACGGCGGTCAGTGGAACATGTTCGCGGCCATCATCGGCAAGCACGGGCTGGTGCCCAAGTCGTTCATGCCGGAGACGCACAGCTCGTCCAGCACCGGGCAGCTGAACTCGGTGCTGCGCAGGCTGCTCAGGCAGGGCGCCAAGTCGCTGCGCGCCGCTGCCGCCAGCGGCGAGGAAGCCGCGCGCGCGGAGAAGGCCGAGATCCTCAAGGTGGTGTACCGGGTGCTGTGCATCCACCTGGGCACCCCGCCGGAGCGCTTCGACTGGCAGTGGACCGACAAGGACCGCGAGTTCCATCGCGACGGCATGCTCACCCCGCGTGAGTTCGCGGCCAGGTACGTCCAGGTCCCGGTCGCCGACTACGTCTGCCTGGTGCACGACCCGCGGCCGTCGAGCCCGATCGGCGCCACCTTCACCGTCGAATATCTGGGGAACGTCCTCGGCGCACCGCCGGTCAGCTACCTCAACGTGGAGGTGCCGGTGCTCAAGGACATCGCCGCCAAGGCGATGCAGGGCGGCGAGCCGGTCTGGTTCGGCTGCGACGTCGGCAAGATGATGAGCAACGAATACGGGATCTGGGACGCCGCGCTGTATGACCTGCCGGCGCTGTACGACACCGAGTTCACCCTGGGCAAGGCCGACCGGCTGATCTACCACGAGACGCTGATGACGCACGCGATGCTGTTCACCGGGGTGGACATCGCCGACGGCGTGACCCGCAAGTGGCGGGTGGAGAACAGCTGGGGGTCCGACCGCGGCAAGGACGGTTTCTACACCATGAACGACTCATGGTTCGACGAGTACGTCTTCGAGATCGCGGCGCGCAAGGACGCGCTGCCGGCCGAGCTGCAGGCCGCGCTGGACACCGAGCCGATCGTGCTGCCGGCCTGGGACCCGATGGGCTCGCTCGCCCGCGGCTAGCTGCAGACGTCCAGCTGGTACCGGCCGGCCAGCTCGCTGACCGACAGCGCCTGGCCGGTCAGGTCCAGCACCGCCGGGTCGCCGGCCAGCGCGGCGATCGCGCGGCCGACGCCCTCAGGCGACTGGGAGCCGGTCAGGTCCAGGTGCTCGGCGAACTGCAGCACGCCCTCGGTGCGGACCAGGCCGGGATGCAGCGCCACCGAGGCGACGCCGTGCTCGCGCAACTGCAGCGCGGCGGCCAGTGCGAGCCGGTCGTCCGCGGTCTTCGCCATGCCGTACGCGACGCCGTAGCCGGCCTGCCCGGCCGGCGGCACCGCGAACGACACGGTCACGACCAGGCCGCGGGCACTGGCCATCAGCAGCCGCGCGGTGCGCGCGAGCGCCACGTAGTGCGCGCGCACGCCGCCGCCGAACATCGCGTCGAACAGCTCGACCGGCTGCTCCCACATCGGCGCGTTCCACTCGGGCCAGGCCCCGGCGTTCAGCCGCTCGTACCCGGCCCAGACGTTGTTGACCAGCAGGTCGAGCCTGCCGTGCGCGGCGCCGATCAGGTCGGCTACCGCCGCCACCGCCTGGTCGTCGCGATGGTCGCAGGGCACCGGTACGCCGGTCCCGCCCGCCTGCGTGACCTGTCTGGCGATGTCCTCGATGGTGCCTGGCAGGTGGCTGGTCCGGCGCTGGCCGGACGAGCGGGCGGTGACGTAGACATGCCAGCCGGCCCGGCCAAGCGCGACAGCGGCGCCTGCCCCCACGCCGCGGCTGCCGCCGGTCACCCAGGCCACCCGGTCCGCCATGTCAGGCACGGTAGTAAACCAACGGAGCGTTGTCGTCGTCTAGTGACGGGCAGCCCCATAACGAAAGGAACATTTCCATGCCGGTCAGGCTTGCGGACGTCTTGCTCACCGAGGAGAACAAGCCGAAGGTTGTCGACGACTGCTGCACGCTGATCGACCAGGGCGTCGCCGAAGGATCAGGAGTCGGCGGAGCCGCGGTCAAGCTGGCCTACAAGGCGGTGAACACGTTCAAGGCGGGTCACGTCCGGTACATGGTCGAGTCGATGCTGCCCGACATGGTGGACAGGCTTGAGCCGTTCTGGGGTGATTTCAACGACAGCGGCAGCGGCTCGTTCGGCGACTACCTGGCCAAGCACGGGCCTGAGGTGTCAGAGGCGCTGCTGTCGGTGACCGACGCGCGGGCGAAGGAGTCCAACCGTCCGGTGGTCATCAAGGCGTACAACTCGGTGCGCGGCAGCGCGGCCAAGCACATGCAGTCGGCTCTTCCCCGCCTTGGCGACCTGGTGGTCAAGTACACCGGCTGACGCACGGTCACCTGCCGGTCTGGCCGTCGGTCAGCTCGCGCAGGATGTCCGCATGGCCCGCGTGCCGCGCCGTTTCCTCGAGCAGGTGCATGAGCACCCAGCGCAGGCTCACCGGCGGATCCGCGTCTGACCTCCGGCACAGCTCGTCCAGGCTGGCGTCGCCGAACGCGACCTCGTCGACCCGCTGCCAGGTGGCGCGGTAGGCGGCGGTGACGCTGGCGACGGTGTCCGCCGCGTCCGGCTGGCCGGCCGGGATCGCGACGTCCTGCCCGGCGAACCGGTAGAGCAGCCAGCTCACCTCGGCGCTTGCCATGTGCTTGACCAGCCACAGCAGGCTGGTGCCGCTATCCACGAGCTGCCGCCTGGCGGCGGCCTCATCCAGCCCGTCGAGCTTGCTGAGCAGCGACTCCCGCTGATAGCCAAGCAGCGCGCGCAGCGTCTCCGCCTCGCCGCCGGCCAGCCGCGGCGGTTTCCGGTCGGCCACCAGGCCAGCGTACTGACCACCAGGCCCGTGCGAGGATGCGTGCATGCAGCGGTTGCCTGTGCTGTACCTGGTCGTGTCGGGAGCCGCTCCGGCCAGCGACCTGCCGCAGGTGATCGCGGCGCTCACCGCGGACTGGGACACCTGCGTGATCACCACACCTGAGGGCGCGCGGTTCTTCGACCCGCAGCAGATCGCCGAGCTCACCGGACATCCGGTCAGGACCAGCTTCAAGGACCCGGACGCGCCGGACGTGCTGCCGCCCGCCGACGTCTTCGCCGCTGCGCCGGCCACCTTCAACACGATCAACAAGTGGGCTGCCGGGATCAGCGACACGCTCGCGCTCGGGCTGCTGAACGAGGCCATCGGCCTCGGGCTGCCGATCGTGGCGGTGCCCTGGCCGAACGAGCCGCTAGCGCTGCACCCGGCATTCGGCCGGAGCGTCGCCACGCTGCAGAGCTGCGGGATCACCGTCATCCTCGACCTGGCGCGGCTGCCAGGCCGGGACGGTGCCGCGGCCGCGCGGTTTCCGTGGGCCGCGCTGCTGACCGAGCTGGCCAGAATCCGGGCTGCCTGGCCTCGGTAACGAGCCCGCGGTGACGGTCGTCAGGTCTTCGGCCAGCACGATCTCGCCGCTGAAATGAGCCGCGGCCAGCGCTCGCCAGCCTTCCTCATCACCGGGCGCGGGCTCAGGCACGTAGTGCGTCAGCACCAGCGTGCCGACCCCGGCCCTGGCCGCGGTCTGAGCTGCCTGCTGCACGGTCGAGTGATAGCCGACGATGTCCTGCAGCCGCGCTCGCGGCACCAGCGCGACCAGGTCCGCCCTGATCACGGTCTGCACGTAGAGATCGGCGCCGGCGCACAGCGCGTCCAGCCCGGCGCAGGGTACCGAGTCGCCGCCGATCACGGCAGCGGCGCCGGCCTGTTCGATCCGGTAGCCGACGGTCGGCGCGACCGGCCGGTGGTCGGTGGCGCGGACCAGCACCCGCGCGCCGCCGATCGTCAGGTCGTCGCCGTCCCGCACCTCGGTCACCTGGACCACCGGACGGTAGCTCAGGTCCGCGTGGTGCGCGATCCGGTACCGCTGGTCGGCGGCCAGCATGGCCAGCGCCGCGTCCACCACGCCTGCGGTGCCTGGCGGGCCGAGCACCCGCAGCGCGGCCGGCTCGCTCGTCATGATCCAGTGCGTGGTGATGACGTCGTTCAGGTCGGTGATGTGGTCGCTGTGCAAGTGCGTGAGCAGCACGGCCGACAGCCCGACCGGGAACACGCCGGCCGCCGCCAGCCGCATGACCACGCCCCTGCCGCAGTCTGCGAGCAGCACCGCGCCGGCCGCGCGCACCAGCGTGGCCGGGCCCGCCCTGGTGGCGCTCGGCAGCGGGCTGCCGGTGCCCAGCAGGGTGACCTGCAGGCTCACATCGTGTACCTGAGGTTGCGCGCGGCCAGGTCGCCAAGCCCGGCATCGCCGGTCCAGCTGACCTTGCCCGCGTCGATCTGCGCCTGCGGGTCGATCCGCCCGGCGGCCAGCTGGACGAACGTCACCGAGTCGGTGCTGAGCTCGACGTCCGGCTGGTCGATGTGGTCCACCACCTTCGCCCGGCCGTCGACGACGACGTGCAGGTCACGCCGCAGCGGGCCGGTCAGCCTGAACACGATGCTGCTGCCGTCCGGCAGGCCCACCTTCTTGCCGACGATGTAGCCGAGCGAGCCCGCTACCTCGGCCAGCGCCAGCTCGGCCCGGGCGTCGCCATCGTGCGTGCGGATGCCGAGCGGGGTGGTGATGTCACGTTCATGCACCCAGAAGTCGAACACCCTGATCGCCAGCAGGCGGCCGTAAGTGCCCGGCCCGACCGGCGTCCAGGACGGCCGCGCGATGTCCTCGCCGGTGAGCCCGGCCAGGTCCGCCCGGCGTTGGTCGAACACCTGGCCGACCCGGCCGACGAACGCGGCGTCGTCCAGGTCCGCGGTCTGCTCGGCGAACTCGGCGAGCCGCCCGAACGGCGGCGGCTGGCCGGCCGCTGCGGGCAGCCAGCCGGCCAGCACGTGTTCCATGCCGGCCAGGTGGCTGATCACGCCGCGCACGGTCCAGTCAGGGCACAGCGACTGAGCCTGCCACTGGGCCGCGGTCAGCGCGGCCAGCACTGTCTCGACGGCCGAGTAGGAGTCCTCGGTGGCGCCGCGCAGCCGCTCGAGTTCGCTCAGTGCGTCCTGGTTCGCTTCTCCGCCCGCGGCGCGTGCGTCGCTCACGGCGCGTCCTGCTGGATCGTCACCCAGTCCCTCGCCTCCAGGTACGGCTTGAACGTGTCAGCGATGTCCTCGAAGTCGGCCTGCCGCTTGGGCCGGCGTACCTCGTACAGCTGGCCGAATTCCAGCCAGCCGGTCATCAGCTGCCACAGCCTGATCGCCGCGTCGCCGGTCGGCGGCTTGATCAGCACCGGCCCGAACAGGGCCTGGTCGCCGAACACCAGCGTGGGCACGCCCCAGCCGCCGAGGCTGAGCACCCGGTCGTGATCGGCCTTCACCTCGTCGTGCGTGCGCTGGTCCGCCAGCGCCTCGCCGACCAGCGCCGGGTCAAGGCCGAGCTCGCCGATGAGCTGCTCGGCCACCTCACGGCGGTGCGGCTTGCGGCCGTGCACGTGCAGCGCGGTGCCAGCGGCCAGGTACCAGCGGTCGAGCAGGTCGGGGTCGGTCCGGCGGAGCAGCGCGCCGACCCGCATCATCGACCAGCCGTAGGACCAGTCGCGCTCCCACGGGTGCTTCTTGCCCTCGGCCCTGTTGATCTCCTCAAGGCTGAAGAACCGCCAGCCGACCGTCAGGCCAAGCTGGTCACGCACGTCGCGCATCCACAGCGACGCCTGGTAGGCCCACGGGCACATCACGTCGAAGTGGAAGTCGACGGCCGTCGGACCCGTGGCTGCGGCGCCTGTCATTGAGACTGGCGTGCTCATGTCGCCGCGATGAAGTCTGCAACCACCCGTGCCAGCTCCTCGCCCTTGTCTTCCTGCAGGAAGTGGCCGGCTCCCTTGATCGTGGTGTGCGGCTGGCCCGCCGTGCCCGGCACCCGGCCGATGAACATGGCCTCGGCGCCGCTGGTGATCGGGTCACTGTCGCTGAACGCGCACAGGAACGGCTTGCTGAAGCCGAGCAGCACCTCCCAGGCCGCGGTGTTCGCGTCGTGCGCTGGATCGTCAGGGGTGGTGGGCACCAGGGAAGGGAACGACCGCGCGCCTGCCTTGTAGCTGTCATCGGGAAATGGCGCGTCATATGCGGCCACCACCTCGGCCGGCAGGTCGGTGACCGTGCCGTTGCCGATGATCCTGCCGATCTCGAACGTGCGGGATTCGCGGGCGAACCGCTGCCAGCGCATGAACGCGTCGCCGAGCGGCTGGTCGCCGGTCGGCAGGCCGGTGTTGGCGGCGACCACCCGGCTGAACCGGTCCGGCCGGGCGGCGACCAGCCGCAGCCCGATCAGGCCGCCCCAGTCCTGGCCGACGAGCGTGATGTCGGTCAGCCCGAGCCGGTCGAAGATGGCCTCGCTCATCCAGTCCACGTGCCGCTGGTAGCTGTAGTCGCCCGGGTCGGCCGGCTTGTCAGAGCGGCCGAAGCCGACCAGGTCGGGCGCGATGCACCGGTGCCCGGCGGCGACCAGCACCGGGATCATCGTGCGGTACAGGTAGGACCAGGAGGGCTCGCCGTGCAGCAGCAGCACCGGCGCCGGGTCGACCGGCCCCTCGTCCAGGTAGTGCACCCTGAGCCCGCCGGACAGGTGCACGTAGCGTGGCTCGAAGGGATAGCCAGGCAACTCGGCGAAGCGCCGGTCAGGGGTGCGCAGGATTTCCATCGGTGCCTCCGGGCCCGGCCAGCAGCGCGCCGAGCGCGGCGACCAGCACCGCCTCGGCCCTGGCCTTGGACAGCCGCTGGTCGAACCTGAGCAGCTCGTAGGACTCGAACGAGCACATCACCTCGATCGCCGGCAGCCCGCCGTCGCCGAACCTGGCAAGCTCAGGCTGGAACACCGCATGCAGCTGATCGCGCATGAACGCGCGGTTGCGGCGCAGCTCGCGGGCAAGCTGCTGATGCCGGTGCGAGGCTGCCCGCAGCGCCCTGGCCGCCGGGGCCATCTCCTCCCACAGCCTGGCCCTGGCCCGGACCACGCTGACGATCTTGACCGCGGTCGGCGCGGTCGGCTCGATGCCGAGGTCGACCAGCGGCAGCGCGCGATGCAGCTGCCGGTTCAGCGCGGCGCGATGCAGGTCGTCGACGTCGTCGAAGTAGCGGAACAGCGATCGCGGCGAGATCCCGGCCCGTTGCGCGATCTCGGCGGTGCTCGGCTGGTAGACGCCGTCCCTGAAAAGCGCGAGCAGCGCGTCAAGCACCGCTTCCCTGTTCATCGTGCGGCGGAGCCGCCTGCCGTCCGATTCGCGGATGTGCTCGCCGCGGGCGGCCCTCCGGTCGGGCTGCACGCTGAGCTGTGTCATGTCATACATCCTGCCGGAATCTGCGCACCACCGGAACCTAAGCTTGTGACAGTTGCGCTGTCAACGACTATTGACGGTTGAAGTGTCAGAACATTAGGGTCCCGGAAGCCTGGTCTGACCTGGCGGGAAGGAGCGGCCGCGATGCCTGCAACGCCAAGCGAGCCGGATTTCGGCGGGCGGATCGGCCGTACGTACCAGGACTCGGTGCCAAGCTGGCCCGGCCTGCCGGCCGGGCTCGGCGGCCCGAACGTGCTGATGATCGTCCTCGACGACACCGGCTTCGCGCATTTCGGCTGCTACGGGTCGGAGCTTGCCACCCCCGCGATCGACCGGCTGGCGGCGGCCGGGCTGCGCTACACCGGCTTTCACACCACCGCGCTGTGCTCGCCGTCCAGGGCCGCGCTGCTGACCGGGCGGAACCCGCACGCGGTCGGCATGCGGGGCGTGTCGAACTGGAGCACCGGCTTCCCGCACATGCGCGGCGGGATCACCCCGCGCGCTGCCACCCTGGCCGAACTGCTGCGCGCGCACGGCTACGCCACCTACGCGGCAGGCAAGTGGCACCTGGCGCCGATGGAGGAGACCAGCGCGGCCGGCCCGCACCACAACTGGCCGCTGCAGAAGGGCTTCGACCGGTTCTACGGCTTCCTGCAGGGCGAGACCGACCAGTTCTACCCGGAGCTGACCAGCGACAACGGGCACATCGACCCGCCCGCCGGGCCGCAGGACGGCTACCACGTGTCGGCCGACATCGTGGACAAGGCGATGGGCTGGCTCAGCGACCTGCAGTCGGTCCGGCCGGACCGGCCGTTCTTCCTGTACCTCGCGTTCGGTGCCACGCACGCGCCGCACCAGTCGCCGCCCGACTACCGGATGCGCTGGCGCGGCAGGTTCGACGACGGCTACGACGCGGCCAGGCAGCGCTGGTACGCACGCCAGCTTGAGCTCGGCATCATCCCGCCGGGCACCACGCTGGCGCCGCGCAACCCCGGCGTGCCTGCCTGGGCCGACCTGACCGGCAGCCAGCGGGCCTTCTCGGCCAGGCTGCAGGAGGCGTTCGCCGCCATGCTCGAGCACACCGACGCGCAGATCGGCCGGCTGACCGAGTTCCTCGACCGCCGGGGCCTGCTGCACGACACCCTGCTGCTGGTGCTGTCGGACAACGGCGCGTCCAGGGAAGGCGGGCCGTACGGCGTGATGGACGAGTTCAGCTTCTTCAACGCCGCCTGGGAGGACATCGACAAGCTGGCCGCGACCCGGCTCGACGACATCGGCGGCCCGCACTCGCACTGCAACTACCCGTGGGGCTGGGCGCAGGCAGGCAACACGCCGCTGCGCTGGTACAAGCAGAACACCTACGGCGGCGGCGTGCGCGACCCGCTGGTGATCCACTGGCCGGCCAGGATCACCGACGGCGGCGCGATCCGGAGCCAGTTCTGCCACGCTGTCGACATCACCCCGACGATCCTGGCGGCGACCGGCGCCAGCCTGCCAGAGCAGGTGCTCGGGGTCCCGCAGATCCCGCTGCACGGCCGGCCGATCACCGCCACGTTCGCCGACCCGGCAGCGCCGCCGCCGCGGCGGGTGCAGTACTTCGAGCAGATGGGGCACCGCGGGCTGTGGGCCGACGGCTGGAAGATCACCACCTACCACGAGCAGGGGCAGCCGTTCGACGACGACGAGTGGGGGCTGTTCCACCTGGACTCCGACTTCTCCGAGTGCCACGACCTGGCCGCGCAGCAGCCAGGCCGGCTGCGGGAGATGATCGACGCCTGGTGGGCCGAGGCGGGCGTGCACGGCGTGCTGCCGCTCGACGACCGCACGGTCGAGCTGTTCGGCGGCACGCCAAGGCCGGGCACCGTGCACGCCAGGCGTGAGTACGTCTACTACCCGCCGGTGGCGCACATCCCGGCCGACGCCGCGCCGCGGCTAGGCGGGCGGACGTGGCAGATCAGCGCTGTGGTCCTCGTTCCCGGCATGGAAGCCGAAGGTGTGCTGTACGCGCGCGGCGGGCAGAACGGCGGCCATAGCTTCTTCGTCCGCGACGGCCAGCTGCACTTTGCCTACAACGCGCTCGGTACGCAGCACCGGGCCACCGGGCCGGTCCGGCTCGGGCCAGGCAGGCACGAGCTGGCGGCGCGGTTCGACCGGACCGGGCCGGGCGGCACGATCACCATCAGCGCCGACGGCACCGACCTCGGGTCGGTCGAGATTCCCGCGGTGATGCGGATCATCAGCTCGACCGGCGTGGACATCGGCCGGGACGCGCTGTCCCCGGTGGTGCCCGACTACCAGGGCCCGTTCGCGTTCACCGGGTCGATCGAGCGGATCACCTTCAGGGTCGGCAGCAGGCCGGACGCCGAGGATGTGGCCGCCACCGCGCGCACCGAGCTGGCCAGGGAATGAGCCAGGGCTAGCTGGTGCCCGGATAACCAGCCGCGTTGGCCTTCCGCACCACCGCGCAGCTGGCCGGCGCGAGCCAGCAGACATGCGGCCTGCGCTGGAACGAAAGGCCGCCGTTGAGCCCGATGACCAGCGCGGCGACCGCGCACAGCGCAACCGCGATCGCGGCTCGCAGCTGCCACGGCTGCCGGTTCAGCAGGCTGGCCAGCCTGGGCAGCACCAGCGGGCGGCGCAGGTCGGCTCGCCACCGCAGCACCATGATGAGCGCGATCACCAGCACCGGCACCGTGCCAAGCTCGTGCAGGAACGGGCCGACCTGGCGGTAGTGGGTGAAGCCACCCGACGACGGCGGCTGTGACACCTGCAGGGTCAGCCAGTTGATGTTGATCGGGAACTTGTGCACGTGCAGGATGGTGACGGCGAAGCCGGCGGCAATCGCCGCGTAGCCGACCAGCGCCAGCCCGATCGCGCCGAGCAGGTCACGGAACGCCCAGCGCGCCGCGACGCGGGCGAAGCCAGCGGCGCCGTGCTCGCTGACCCAGCGGGCGCCGAGCAGGATCCGGCTGACCACGACGGTGACCACGAAGCCGAGGACCATCGCGTACAGCGACTCGATCGGCGCGGCGAAGGCCAGCGCGGTGACCGCGGCCAGGATCGGCAGGCTGAGCCAGCCAAACCTGGCCGCGGCGGGCAG
>JASHQL010000563.1 GCA_030039155.1 Streptosporangiaceae bacterium
ACGGTGGACGAGCCGTCGGCGCAGCTGATCGTGCACGAGGGCGCCGTGTATTCGCACCAGGGCGAGACCTACCTGGTGGCGAGCCTGGACACCGGCGAGCACGTGGCGCTGGTCACGCTCGCCGATCCCGGCTACACCACCTCGGCGCGCGAGGTGACCAGGATCGAGATCGGCACCGAGCTGGCCAGCGCGTGCTGGGCCGAGGCCAGGATCAGCTTCGGTGACGTCAGGGTCACCAGGCAGGTGACCGGGTTCGCCAGGCGCAGCATCGAGACCGGCAGGCCGCTCGGCGAGGTACCGCTCGAGCTGCCCGAGCGCAAGCTTGCGACCAGGGCTGTCTGGTGGCAGATCTCGGCGGGCCAGCGCGCGGAGCTGGCGGCCAGGGGGCTCGACCTGGCCGGCGCGGCGCATGCCGCGGAGCACGCGTCGATCGGGCTGCTCCCGCTGGTCGCCGCCTGCGACCGGTGGGATGTCGGCGGCGTGTCCGCGGACCTGCACCCGGAGACCGGCAGGCTGACCGTGTTCGTCTACGACGGGCACGAGGGCGGGGCCGGCTTCGCCGAGCGCGGTTTCGCGGCCGCCGAGCCGTGGCTGCGCGCCACCGCAGAGGCGATCGCGAGCTGTGAGTGCGCTGCCGGGTGCCCGTCGTGCATTCAGTCACCAAAGTGCGGCAATGGCAATCACCCGCTGGCCAAGCGGGACGCCGTGGAACTGCTGCACTGCCTGCTCGGCGGCGGGAGTAACGGTCCGGTCGAAAGTGTCCAGACGTGAGGCGACCCCCGCCGGGGGGGAGAGCGGGGGTCGCCGTACGGTCCGGCTCCGGGGGGGCAGAGCCGGATCGTTACCCATGAAAGCCTACGTGTAAACCGGGCAAGTTACCAGCCGGTCCAGGCCGCAAACCGCTAAGGCCCACCGTGCTTTCCCCTATGCTGCCGGACCGTGGGCACTTCCGTCGAGAGAGGAAGCAGAAGTTCAGCCGCTTTCTTTGACCTCGACAAGACAATTGTCTCCCGGTCAAGCACGCTGGCGTTCGCACCGATGTTCTATCAGCACGGGCTGATCAGCCGCCGCAAGGCAGTACGTGGCGCATGTGCGCAGCTCATGTTCCGGCTGACCGGTGCGAGTCACCGCCGGATGGAACGAGTGCGCGATCAGGTAGCCGCGATGTGCAGGGGCTGGCCGGCGACACAAGTGTCTGAGATTGTGACCGCGAACCTGGCCAGGGTGATCGGCCCGTACATCTATGCAGAGGCGCGCAGGCTGGTGGAGGCGCACCTGGACGCGGGTCACGACGTGGTCATCGTCAGCACCTCGGGGCAAGAGATGGTCGGCCCGATCGGCGGCCTGCTCGGCGCGACATCGGTGATCGCCACCCAGATGGAGATCGAGGACGGCAGGTACACCGGCCGCGCCAGGTTCTACGCCTACGGCCCGGCCAAGGCGGCCGGCGTGCGCGAGCTTGCCGAGCGGCGCGGTTACCAGCTCACCGAGTGCTACGCCTACAGCGACTCGGTCACCGACCTGCCGCTGCTCGAGGTCGTCGGGCATCCGCGGGCGGTCAACCCGGACCGCGCGCTGCGCAAGGTGGCGAGGGCGCGCGGCTGGCCGGTGCTGGCGTTCCGGCAGACCAGGGCCAAGTGCCCGCCCGGTGGTGCAGGTTTGCCGACCAACAGTGACAAGGCAGCAGGAAACGATCCGCCCGCGCTGGGCATGTGACCAGCCGGATCAATCGAGATCAGGAATTGAACCGCTGCTGGGCTTTCCAACACGGCAGATCCGTCGTACAAAGGTGTCACGGACCCCAGGTCCGGACACGGCAGCCGGGTACCCACGCGCGACCAGCCGCGGGAGGCGTGCCGTGGCAGGTGGGCTCAGCCACGAGGTGCGCCGGGAACGAAAGAAGGCGCCGGCCGAGCCGGCCTACCACGGCAGAGAAAAGGTGCACGCTTGGTAGCCCGGACTGACGTGGAACTACGCGACGGCGCCCCTCTTAGCGGGGCGCCGTTTGCTGCTCCCGGCGATTGCCAACGTCGTGGTTGCTTCCATGCTGACACTGTTTCAGCGGTAGATGCCCAACCATGACGTTTGATGCCGGTTGACCGAATACCCAGCTCGCCCCGGAGATTAGCTGGCGACGTTTTCGGCCATTTACCGGATGCCGGCGAATGTCGGCAGACGCCATGCGCGAGACTTTGATGTGACAGCAGAGGGGAGAGTGCCGATGGCCGGACCTGTGACCCGGCACGCGCCGGGTTACCGCGCGACCGAGCAATCCGTGGGAGATCTCGTGTCGCTGGCGGCTACTGACGTCTCGCAGCTCGTCCGGTGCGAGATCGAACTGGCCAAGCTGGAGCTGAAGAACGACCTGCGCCGGGTCGGCGTAGGTGCGGCGCTGCTCGGCGTGGCCGCGTTTACCGGCTGCCTGATCCTCGTGCTGCTGTGCTTCGCGCTCGCGTACGGCCTGCATGCGCTCGGCCTGCCAGGGGGGATGTGGGCCGCGTTCCTGGTGACGGCGTTCGCCTGCCTGCTGCTCGCCGCGCTGGCCGTGCTGATCGGCTGGCGGAAGGTGCGCAAGCTGACCGGGCTGCGGCGCACCCGCAGGACGGTGTCCGAGGACCTGACCCTGCTGCGCAGGGACGACGGGACCGCGGACGACGCCGCGGCCAAAGCCAGGTAGCGATGCCCGCCGGGGGCGACGCCTCGATCTACATCAGCGGCCCGTGGACGCACCGGACCGTCAGCGCGAACGGGACGCGCTTTCACATCGCGGAGGCCGGCGAGGGACCGCTGGTGCTGATGCTGCACGGGTTCCCCCAGTTCTGGTGGACCTGGCGGCGGCAGCTCACCTCGCTCAGCGAGGCCGGGTACCGGGTGGTCGCCGCTGACCTGCGCGGCTACGGCGGCAGCGACAAGCCGCCGCGCGGGTACGACCTGGTCACCGCGGCCTCGGATGCGGCGGGCCTGGTCCGGGCGCTTGGCGAGGCGAACGCCGTGGTGGTCGGGCACGACTGGGGCGGCCTGATCGCCTGGACGATGGCCGCATACTTCCAGAAGACCGTGCGCAGGCTTGCCGTGGTCTCGGTGCCGCACCCGCTCGCGCTCAGGTCGGCTGTCCTGTCTGATCCGCTCAGGCAGGGCAGGAGCAGCGGTTACGCGCTGGGCTTCCAGCTTCCGATGCTGCCGGAACGGCAGCTGCTCGCACACGACGCCCGCCGGGTGGCCAGGATGCTTGGCACCTGGTCCGGCCCTGGCTGGCCGGATCAGCAGACCGAGCACAGGTACCGCCAGGCCATGTCGGTCCCGCATGTGGCGCACTCGGCGCTCGAGTACCACCGCTGGTACCTGCGATCCAGGCTCAGACCGGACGGGCTGCGGTACGCCCGTGCCATGCGCACCGCGATCCAGGCGCCGACGCTGCAACTGCACGGCGCGCTCGACAGCTGCGTGCTGCCGCGGACCGCGCGTGGCTCAGGCAAGTACGTGGACGCTCCGTACCGGTGGCGGCTGATCGACGGGGCCGGCCACTTCCCGCACGAGGAGCTGTCAGACAAGTTCGACTCCGAGCTTGTCGCCTGGCTGGCTGACCCGGAGCCGGAGCGCTGAGGCCGGCACGTTGGCGGCCGAGCGGGACCGGGACCAGGCGGGCAGGGCAAGGAACGCGCGGCCGCGCGATCGCCTTGGCCGGCCGCTGGACCGCGGTGCGGCCGGCGAGCCGACGGCGCCGGACCAGGTGCTCGGCCCGCAGGCCACCCTGGCGACCGCGCAGCAGCTCATCGACGAGGGCAGGCCGTTTCACGCGCACGAGGTGCTCGAGGCGCGCTGGCACGCAGCCCCGGCAGCCGAGCGCGACCTGTGGCAGGGGCTGGCCCAGCTCGCGGTCGGGCTGACGCACGCGCTGCGCGGCAACGCGAAGGGCGCTGCGACGCTGCTGCGCCGCGGCGCAGCCAGGATCAGGGACCATCCGGCGGCGGCCGGGTACCGGATCGACGCGGCCGCGCTCAGCGACTCGGCAGAGCGGCTGGCCGCCGCGATCGACCGCGGCGGCACCGGCAAGGCCGGACCGGCCAGGCTCCGGCTGCAGCAGGAC
>JASHQL010000564.1 GCA_030039155.1 Streptosporangiaceae bacterium
GAGTCTGTCACCTACCCGAAGCCGCAGGCGGACCTGCTCGAGGCCGCCTACAACATCTACAAGCGCGGCCACCCGTGGGTGGCCGACCACGAGCTGTCCCCCAAGTCGGTGGCGCGCGACATGTACGAGCGCGCGATGACGTTCACCGAGTACGTCGGCTACTACGGGCTGGCCAGGTCGGAAGGGCTGGTGCTGCGCTACCTGGCCGACGCCTACAAGGCGCTGCGGCAGACGGTGCCTGAAGAGGCAAGGACCGAGGAGCTGGCCGACCTGATCGAGTGGCTCGGCGAGCTGGTCAGGCAGGTGGACTCGAGCCTGATCGACGAGTGGGAGCGGCTGCGCAACCCGCTGGCGGAGGCCGAGCACCTGGCGGCGGAACGGCCGCCGGCGGTGACCGGCAACAAGCGCGCGTTCCGGGTGCTGGTGCGGAACGCGATGTTCCGCCGGGTCGAGCTGGCGGCGCTGCGCCGCTATGCCGAGCTCGGCGAGCTTGCCGGCGACGACGGCTGGGACGCCGATGCGTGGGCGGACGCGCTGGAGCCGTACTTCGACCAGCACGACGACATCGGCACCGGCGCGGACGCCCGCGGCCCGGCGCTGCTGATCATCGACGAGCAGCCGGGCCACTGGCAGGTCCGGCAGATCTTCGACGACCCGGCCGGCGACCACGACTGGGGCATCTCGGCGGTGGTGGACCTGGCCGCCTCCGACGAGGCAGGGGTTGCCGTGCTCACCGTCACCAGCGTCGGCCAGCTCTAGCGGGCCGCGGGCTGCCTGGCGTCACAGTCAGCCGGGCTATTCCGTCGAATTGGTGTACCCCACATCAAGACGGGAGAGCAGCAATGGAAGCTCGGATGAACCTCTTCGCAACCCCCACCGCAGCCAAGTTCCTGAAGTACGTCGTCGCCGCGGGCCGGGCACTCGCTGACTCGCCGCTGCCGGCCTCGACCAGGAGCCTGGTGGAGATCCGCGCCAGCCAGGTCAACGGCTGCGCGTTCTGCACGGACATGCACACCAAGGAGGCCGCGCACGCCGGGGAGACCGCGACGCGGCTGAACCTGATCGCGACCTGGCGTGAGGCAACGGTGTTCACCGAGGCCGAGCGCGCCGCGCTCGAGCTGGCCGAGCAGGGCACCCGCATCGCCGACGCGGCAGGCGGCGTGCCGGACGAGGTGTGGCAGAACGCCGCCAAGCACTTCGACGAGGAGCAGCTGGCCACCCTGGTCTGCTCGATCGCGCTCATCAACGCCTTCAACAGGGGGAACGTGATCATCCAGCAGCCGGCCGGCGACTACCAGGCCGGGCAGCTGGGTTAGCCAGCCCGAGGCACCAGTCTCTGGGCACCGCCGCGGCGGTGCCTAGAGCCGCTGGGCGTACGGGTCGTCGGCTGGCACGATCTGCGCGCCGAGCGGCAGCAGCGAGATCGGGATGAGCTTGAAGCTGGCCAGCCCCAGCGGGATCCCGATGATGGTCAGGCACAGCAGCACGCCGGTGACCAGGTGACCGAGCGCCAGCCACCAGCCGAACAGCAGCAGCCAGAGCACGTTGCCGATCGCGGCGCCGACGCCGGCGCCCGGCCTGCGCACGACCGTGTAGCCGAACGGCCAGAGCACGTAGCCGGCGATCCTGAAGCAGGCGATGCCGAACGGGATCGTGACGATCAGGAGGAAGCAGACCAGCCCGGCCGCGGCGTAGCCGATCGCCATCCAGAACCCGCACAGCACCAGCCAGATGATGTTGAGAATGACCCGCATGTGTGTTCCGGACTCCCCCCAGCCGGCCGTGGCGGCTCGCGAGCTGCGTTATGCCCGGTGACCGCGGGTTCAAAAGCCTGTCGCCGAGCGGCAGTGGCGCCGCGCTGACCGGCCAGCCGCCGGGATTGGCTGGCCGCAGGCACTTCCTGCGAGGGCTGCTGACCGCGCACAATGGTCGCGTGTCAGACAACGTAATGGCGCCGTGCCCGAAGTGCGGGAACACCAACGGCGTGCACACAGTCGGTGAGCTCGCGGCCATGGCGCAGGCCCAGCTCGGCCAGGCGAACATGATGGCGCAGCAAGCGCAGGCGCCGAACCAGGGCCCGCCAGGCCAGGGCTGGATGGCCGAGCCGGTGGCGGGCCCGCCGCCAGGTCCCGATGGCTACCAGCCGTTTGGCGGGCGGCAGGGCTGGCAGAATCAGCAGTACAACAACTACGGCGGGTTCGCCGGGAACAACGTCCCCGACTCGGTCGAGGACCTGATCGCCGGCGCCGCGATGGGCGCCGCCGGGCGGTTCATCGGCAATGCCATCGGCCGCAAGATGCAGCAGGCTTACACGCAGAAGCTGCAGCCGAACCTGCAGGCGCGGGCGCAGCAGCAGATCGCGATCGCGCAGAAGTACCCGGAGCTGCGGATGTGCCAGACCGATCAGGTGATCTTCCTGGACGGCGGCAACCGGTACCTGCCATGGTCGGCGATCGGCAACGACTTCAGCATGGAGCACGCCGACCAGGTGGTGGCCCAGCTCCGCGGCTAGTCCAGCCCGAGCAGCCCGTCAAGGCCGACGGTCAGCCCTGGCGGCAGCGCCGCGATCGCGCGCACCGCGAGCAGCACGCCCGGCATGAACGAGGCCCGGTCCATCGAGTCGTGCCTGATCGTCAGCACCTCGCCATGCCCGCCGAGCAGCACTTCCTGATGCGCCAGCAGGCCAGGCAGCCGGATCGAGTGCACGTGCACCGCGTCCACCGTGGCGCCGCGAGCGCCGTCAAGCGCGGTGGCAGTCGCGTCCGGCGGGGCCGGCATGGCCGCCGCGGCCCTGGCCTCGCTGATCATGGCGGCGGTCCTGGTGGCGGTGCCTGACGGCGCGTCCGCCTTGGCCGCGTGATGCAGCTCGATCACCTCGGCCGACTCGAAGAACCTCGCCGCCTGCGCGGCGAACCGCATCATCAGCACCGCGCCGATGGAGAAGTTGGGCACCACGAGCACCTTGGCCGCGGGACTGGCCGCGAGCCATCCCGTTACCCGCTCAAGACGCTCCGCGCCGAATCCCGAGGTGCCGACAACGGCGGCCAGCCCGCGTTCAACGCACCATCGCAGGTTTTCCATCACCGCCGCCGGGCTGGTGAAGTCGACCACGACATCGCTGCCGGCCAGCGTCTCGATCTGGTCGCCGACATCCACCTGGGCGGCGAGCCGCAGGTCCGGGGCGGCCTCGACGGTCCGGCAGACCTCAGCTCCCATGCGCCCCTTGGCGCCGAGCACGCCGACGCTGATCATCTCGCTCCCGACTGGCACCGGGGCCGTCCGCGGCACCGGCCCGATCCTAGCCGCCCGGCCCGCAGGGACATGGCCGGTCGGGCCGGCGAGCACTAATTCGAAAACTGTACTAGTCTGAAAGTGTAATAGCCGCCTGCGAACTCGGGCATTTGCCGTAAGGTTGCCTCACTCTCGTACGAGGGCAGCGAGCCGGGGTTTCGGATTTTTCACATCGAACTCACACGCCGTCCGCGCGCGACGTGGAGATGCACGCCGGAAGCTAGTGCCTGCACTTGAGCCCCGGTGGGCCTGGATAACGACACAATGCTGAGCGAGAACGCGCCGCTGGCGATCGTTCTAGGAGCGTGATGGCGTGGACGCCACCATAGAAGAGGATCCCGGCTACCAGCGCCTGCGCCGCCGCCGGATCATCCTGCTGGCGATCGTCGCGCTCGTGGTCGTGCTGGCAGCCGGCGGCGTCGCGCTGTCGACCCAGATCAAATCGCCTGCCGAGCAGGCAGCTGACACCAAGGCGCCGCCGGAGACCCAGCTGAGCGCGACGGTGACCAGGCAGGTCATCACCAGCACCGTGCTCGCCCAGGCGGCGGTCGGCTCGCCGCCCGAGGTGTCGCCGAGCTCGATCGGCGGTGCCGCCGGCCCGTCGGCCGGCACGAACGTGCAGCCGATCGTGACCAAGATCTTCCGCAGGACGGGCCAGCAGGTCGGCGAGGGCTCGGTGATCCTGGACGTGGCCGGCCAGCCGTTCTTCGTGCTGCAGGGCACCGTGCCCGCCTACCGCGATCTGGTGCCCGGCGAGACTGGCGACGACGTCGCCCAGCTGCAGGACGACCTGGAGACGCTCGGCTACGGCATCGGCAGCGACGCCAGCGGCAGCTACGGCCCTGGCACCGCGGCGGCGGTCGCCAGCTTCTACAGCGCGATGGGCTACACCGCGCCGACCGTCTCGAACGGGCCGAAGGCCGACCGGGGCGCCGAGGTGCCACTCGGCGACTTCATGTTCGTGCCGAGGCTGCCGGCCCGCATCGCCGACCTGAAGGCCACCGTCGGGCAGAGCATCTCCGCCTCCGACCTGACCCTGTCGATCGGCCGCCCGAAGCTTGACGGCCAGCTGAGCCCGACCGACCGGAGCCTGGTCAGGCCGGGCATGAAGGTGATCATCACCAGGTCCGATACCGGGCAGACCTACCCAGGCAAGGTCAAGTCGATCTCGTCGGTGCCGTCCTCGACCGGCAGCATCGCCGGCGGCGACTACCTGCCGATGAAGATCACGGCGCTGCGCCCGATCCCGGCCGTGCTCGTCGGCCAGGACGTCAGCCTGCGGATCGCCACCGCCGCCACCTCGGGGCCGGTGCTCGCGGTGCCCGAGGCGGCGGTGTTCGCCTCCGCCAACGGCGGCATCTACGTGACCAGGCTTGAAGGGTCGACCGCGGTGAAGATCGCGGTCCGGGCCGGCGCGACCGGCGACGGCATGGTGCAGGTCACCCCGGTGCACGCCGGTTCGCTGGCGGCCGGTGACCGGGTGCTGATCGGCGCGAACTACGCCAGCCCGGTGCTGGGGATCAGCAACCACGGCTCGAACACGCACACCTTCCACCAGGGCCCGGGCGGCAGTACGAAGCAAATCGCGCCATGAGCTACCCCGCGGACTACGCCGACACGCTGGACAGCGGCGGGCCGCCGCCGGTGATCAGGCTGGCCGGGGTCAGCTACACCTACCCCGGCCCGCCGCCGGTGGCCGCGCTGATCGACGCCGACCTGGTGGTCGAGCAGGGCGAGCACGTCGCGATCACCGGGCCGTCCGGCTCTGGCAAGTCCACCCTGCTGAACCTGCTCGGCCTGCTCGACCGGCCGACCAGGGGCATCTTGCAGATCGACGGCCTTGACCTGGGCCAGGCCTCGGAGCGGGACAGGTCGGCGGTCAGGGCCAGGCAGATCGGGTTCGTGTTCCAGTCGTTCCACCTGCTGTCGCACCGCGCGGCGGTGGAGAACGTCATGCTGGCCCAGGTCTACGCCGACCAGCCGCGCCGCCGCCGGCGCGCTGCCGCGATGGACGCGCTCGCGCAGGTCGGGCTCGCGCACCGGGCCTACGCGCTGCCGACCGCGCT
>JASHQL010000565.1 GCA_030039155.1 Streptosporangiaceae bacterium
ACCATCGGCAGCAGGTACACGCCGGAGATCGTCGGCGATATCCCTCGGACCACCTGCAAGAACAGCGGCAGGAAGGCCAGCGAGCCGAACATCGCGAACCCGGCAGCGAAGCCGATCGCCGCGCAGACCGAGAACACCCGGTTGCGGAACAGGCGCAGCGGCAGCACCGGCTCGGCGGCCCGCCTTGCCGACAGCCACCAGCAGCAGCCGAGCACGACCGCGAGCACGCCGAGGCCGATGATCACCGCCGAGCCCCAGCCGTACTCGACGCCGCCCCACGAGGTCAGCAGCACGATGCAGGTAGCCGCCGCGGCAAGCAGCAGCGCACCCAGGTAGTCGATCTTGTGCTTCTCCCTGTTGGCGGTGGCCGGCAGCGCGAACGCGATCACCGCAAGTGCCACCACGCCGATCGGCAGGTTGATGTAGAACACCCAGCGCCAGCTCAGGTTGTCCACGAAGAAGCCGCCGAGCAGCGGCCCGGCCACGCTGGCGACGCCGAATACCGCGCCGAACGCGCCCTGGTACTTGCCGCGCTGCCTGGCCGGCACGATGTCGCCGATGATCGCCTGGGCCAGCACCATCAGGCCGCCGCCGCCCAGCCCCTGCAGCGCGCGGAACGAGATCAGCTCGATCATGTTCCTTGACTGGCCGCACAGCGCCGAGCCGATCAGGAAGATGACGATCGAGGCCTGGAACAACGTCTTGCGCCCGAACTGGTCGCCGAGCTTGCCCCACAGCGGCGTCGACGCGGTGGTCGCCAGAATGTACGCGGTGACGACCCAGGACAGGTGACTGAGCCCGCCAAGATCGCCCACGATGGTGGGCAGCGCGGTGGAGACGATGGTCTGGTCGAGCGCGGCGAGCAGGATCGCCAGCATCAGCGCGGTGTAGACGATCAGCAGCCCGCCGCGTGGCTTGACGGCGGCCTCGTCGGCCCGCGCCGTGCCGCCGCGGTCGTCATCCGGCATGCCGGGTTACCTACCCGCCCGCGGGGGTTTTGTCTCCGCGCGGGCTGGTCCTGGTAGCCCGGCATGCCGATCGGTCATGCTGGCCAGTCTCGCCGGTCAGTAGCCGTAGCCGCCGCCAGACGACGAACTTGACGGCGAAGGGGACGGCGACGACGTCGCGGCTGACGGCTTCGCGCCGGACGGCGTCATCGCCCACCACAGTCCGCCGGACAGGTTCTTGCCGTTGCCGTTGACCTGGCCGGCCGCCGAGTCGCCCGCGTAGGTGTACAACGGGTGCCCCAGGTAGGTCACCTGCGTCTGGCCGTTGGACCGGGTGATCGTGCCGAACTTGCTCATGCTGACGCCGGATGCGGAGGTGACGTTGCCGATGACCGGCGGCCAGTAGGTGGCGCATGACCCGGTGCAATTGGACTTGGTCGAGGTGTCCTTCGCGAACCAGTACAGGGTGCGCCCGGCGGCGTTGACCAGCACGGTGCCCACCTTGGTATGTGCTGTCCTAATTGCCACGCCTGACGTGCTGGCCGGGCTCGACGAGTTCGCGGCAGGCGCGCCGGTGTTGGTGTGATGTGCTGGCGGGCTGCTGCTTCCGCAGGCCGCAAGGGCTATGACCGCAACGGCGGCAAGGCCAGCGCCGGCCGCCCATCGCTTGACCATGACTTCTCCTTCAGCTCAAGCCTGAGACCTTCCTCTCCCTGCACCACGTAGCCGGGTCGGGAAATGTTCAGGCCGGCTCGGTGCTGCCCTGGGCGGACGCGGCAGACATGCGCTGGCAGAGCCAGCTAAGCGACAGCGGGTAGCGGTACTCGATCGCCGCGTGCGTGGCGTCGAAGAGCTCGAACCTGAGCACGTCGTCGCCGATCCCGGCCGACCGCAGCGCCGCGACGAACGCCTCGGCGCCGACGTCAAGAAAGTAGTCGTCACGGGTGCCGGCGTCCACCCACACCGAGTGCAGCGACCGCAGCGCGTCGGCGTACCTGGGCACCATCCTGACCGGGTCCCAGTCAAGCCAGCGCTGCCACACGTGCTCGCGCAGCACGCCGGTGCGCGGGTCGAACGGCAGCTCGGGCGTTCCGTCAGGGCTGGCGGAGAAGCACGCGGCGACGCCGAACAGCCCGAGCAGGA
This sequence comes from Streptosporangiaceae bacterium, assembly GCA_030039155.1. Taxonomy (GTDB): domain Bacteria; phylum Actinomycetota; class Actinomycetes; order Streptosporangiales; family Streptosporangiaceae; genus JOPF074. Next base: position 2,091 of record JASHQL010000565.1, read on the forward strand.
TCTGGTCGCCGTCCCTGGTGAACGAGGTACGGCCGCGGAAGTCGTCCCACCAGCGGAAGATGTCGCCGTCGTAGGGCCGCAGCTTGCGCACCGCCTCGCCGAAATCATGCAGGTAGCTGCACTCATACAGGGTGTCGCCGGCGTGACTGGCCAGCGCGCCGAACAGGTCGGGCCTGAGCATCGGAGTGATCATCGCGCCGAAGCCGCCGCTCGACTTGCCGGTGATCGCGCGCTGGTCCCGGTCGGCGATGGTCCGGTAGTGCCGGTCCACCCACGGCACCACCTCATCGCACAGGTACGAGTGGTAGCGCCCGGTCCCTGCCGAGTCGACGAACTGGCTGCCGCCGTACCCGGTCCAGGCATCCACGTAGACCAGCACGGCTGGCGGCGCCTGGCCGCTGGCGAACACCGCGTCGGCGGTCTCGGGGAACGGCTGCCGGAACGGGGTACGGTTCCGCCACATCGACAGGTTCCCCGTGTAGCCCTGGAGCACGTACACGCTCGGGAACCGCCGGGCCGGATCGTCGGCGTAGCCGGGCGGCAGGTAGACCCACAGCGGGCGCTCGTGCGGGTCGCCGAGCGGATTGCCGCGCAGCAGCTCGCTGGAGAACACGTGCTCATCGAGTCGACCGGCTAGCTCTGCTGACCAGGGCAGCATCGGACCTCCAGCGTGAGTGACGGGCCTGCACGCCCATCACACCAGGTCAGCGCTGCGCGGGGTTCGCCACCCTGGCCAGGAACAGCGGCTCGCCGGTGGCCAGGTCGGTGATGACGAGCAGGTAAGGCCGGTCGAAGACCAGCCTGGGCGGGGCGGGCGCGGTGGCGGCCCCGACCCCGACCGCGGTGGCGGCACTGGCCACCGTGCCGCGGTCGGCGACCTGCAGGGTGGCGGCGTGCACGACCGCGCCGATGCCGGCCGCCTGCGGGGACAGCCCGGCGAAATCCGCGCTCGGCGAGAACGCCAGGCCCATGCCGAGGCTGGTGAGCAGCGGCTGCAGCTCGGCCTTCGAGCTCAGGCTGACCTTCGGCAGCCCGGCCGCGACCATGGCACCGGCAGGCCCGCGCACCGCCGCGGTCACCGCCCGCAGGTCAGCAGCGGACAACGCCGGGCAGCCGCGCGCGCCAGAGTCAGGCAGCAGCGCCTCCATGGCCAGCTGGCCGCCGCGGTACGGCAGCAGCACGGTGGTCCAGCCGCGGGCGGTGGCGGTGCGCAGGTCACCGGTCAGGTAGCTGGCCTGCACGGTGCTGCCGCCGGCGGTGGTGAACTGCTCGCTGATTGTCCGGTCAGGCGAGAACGGCGTGCGCCACCGCGCGTCCAGGTACAGCGCATCGGTCAGCACCCAGCCGATGTGCTGCGCCTGCAACTGCTGCGGGCTGAGCAGGTTGGTGATGTGGCCGCGCGTCGCCTGCGCGACGAACGCGTTGATCTGCCGCGCCGCCTGGCCGGCGTTGCTGAGCAGCGGCACCCGGCCAAGGCCGGCCTGGTAGCCGGTCGCGACCGCGTCCAGGTAGCCGTGGTTGGTGGTCAGCTTGGGGTCGGCCCAGACCCGGTCGGCGGCGGCCACCGTCACGCCCGGCCGGTCCAGCCCGCGCAACGCGGCTGACCTGGCAGCCAGCATGGCCAGCAGGGACGACCCGCGAGCCGGCAGCCGCAGCACCCTGGCCATCGCCGACGCGGTACTGCCCCTGGCGCCGAGGTAGGCCATGCCAAGGCCGCTGGCCAGGCTGGCCGGCGAGACCACCAGGTTGGCGTCCGGCTGCTGCTTGCACCAGGCGGCGAGCACGCTCAGGCCGAATGCGGTGTCCGAGGCAGCGAGCGGCCTGGCACTCACTGCGGGCTCGACCATTGCCACGCCGCTGACGACAGGCGCCGGCCTTACCGGTGCTGATGATGCGCCGCAGCCGGCCGCGAGGACCGCGGCGAGCCCGGCCGCAGCGGCCGGCCTGGCGAGTGCTCTCATGCAAGCTGAGACGCGAACGCGGGGGCGCAGGTTTCATCTCGGCGTTCTGCAGTGTTGCGGATTCTTGCGCAGAGGCGGCTTACGGTCAGCATATGACCCAGCGAACCGCCAAGCCGCCGGCTAGCGATTCGGTGACCGGCAGCAAGCGCGCTGGGCAGGGCAAACACGGCAGGCCTGGGGACGACGACTGGCCCAGGCGTGACGAGTTCGAGCTGCGGTTCGCGGCAGCGGTCGGGCAGCTGGCCGGCCGCGAGCCGGCCAGCGCGCTGGCCGCGGACGCGCCGGTGCAGCCGGGCTCGCCGCTCACCGTCGCCCGCTGCCGCGAGCTGTTCGACTGCCAGGTCACCAGCCGGCACCTCGACCTGGCTGCCAGGTGGCTGCGTGCCGCGGGGGCCGGCCACTACACCATCGGCTCGGCCGGCCACGAGGGCAACGCCGCGGTCGCCGCCGCGCTCCGGCTGTCGGATCCGGCCATGCTGCACTACCGGTCAGGAGCGTTCTACCTGGCCAGGGCCGGGCAGGCCAGGCCTGCCAGGGACGGCGCGAACGACATCCTGCTCGGCCTGGTGGCGGCGGCGGCCGAGCCGATCGCCGGCGGCAGGCACAAGGTGTTCGGGCACCCGGAGCTGAATATCATCCCGCAGACCTCGACGATCGCCTCGCACCTGCCTCGCGGCGTCGGCCTGGCCTACACCCTTGGCCGTGCCGCCAAGCTCGGCCTTGCCGTGCCGTGGCCGGACGACTCGATAGTGGTCTGCAGCTTCGGTGACGCGTCGGCCAACCACTCGACGGCGGCCGGCGCCTTCAACTCGGCCGCCTACTGTGCCTACCAGGGCCTGCCGATGCCGGTGCTGTTCGTCTGCGAGGACAACGGCATCGGGATCAGCGTGCGCACGCCGCCTGGCTGGGTGGCGGCATCGCAGTCAGGGCGCGCGGAGATCCGCTACTTCCACGCCGACGGCTGCGACCTTGCGGCCAGCTACGCCGCCGCGCTGGCGGCCGCCGAGGTGGTGCGCGAGCGCAGGGTGCCCGCATTCCTGCACCTGTCGATGGTCAGGCTCGGCGGGCACGCGGGCAGTGACGTGGAGGCGGCGTACCGAAGTCCGGCAGAACTGGCTGCCGAGGCCGGCCGGGATCCGCTGCTGACCACCGCCAGGCAGCTGATCGAGG
>JASHQL010000566.1 GCA_030039155.1 Streptosporangiaceae bacterium
AACACTTGTTCTGGTTCTTCGGCCATCCCGAGGTCTATATCGTGGCGTTGCCGTTCTTCGGCATCGCCACCGAGGTGCTGCCGGTCTTCTCCCGCAAGGCGTTGTTCGGCTACAAGGGCCTGGTCGGCGCGACCATTGCGATCGCCGGCCTGTCGCTGACCGTGTGGGCGCACCACATGTTCACCACCGGCGCCGTGCTGCTGCCGTTCTTCTCCTTCATGACCTTCCTGATCGCGGTGCCGACCGGGGTGAAGTTCTTCAACTGGGTGGGCACGATCTGGCGCGGGCAGTTGTCCTTTGAACCCGCGATGTTGTTCATTCTCGGGTTCATGGTGGTGTTCCTGTTCGGCGGCCTGACCGGCATCATCCTGGCCTCGCCGCCGCTGGACTTCGCGGTCAGCGACTCCTACTTCGTGGTGGCGCACTTCCACTACGTGCTGTTCGGCACGGTGGTGTTCTGCATGTTCGGCGGGTTCTACTTCTGGTGGCCGAAGTTCACCGGGAAGATGCTGAACAGCACGCTCGGCAAGTGGCATTTCTGGGCGGTGTTCATCGGGTTCAACATGACGTTCCTGGTGCAGCACTGGCTGGGCCTGATGGGCATGCCGCGACGGGTCGCGAACTACGCGTTCCTGCCGCACCTGGCTACCACGCTGAACGACATTTCCTCGATTGGCTCATTTATCCTCGGCGCGTCCACGTTCATCTTCCTCTACAACGTGTACTGGACGCACAAGCACGGTGAGCAGGTCACGGTGGACGACCCGTGGGGCTTCGGCAACTCGCTCGAGTGGGCCACGTCCTGCCCGCCGCCGCGGCACAACTTCACCTCGATCCCGCGGATCCGCTCCGAGCGGCCGGCCTTCGACCTGCACTACCCGCACATCAGGTCGGGCCGCGACCGGCACGAGGAGCTGGAAACGGCCGGGCAGGGCTCGATCGGGGCTGGATAGGCGTCAATGGCTGACAGCGGCCTGGTCAACATGATCGGAGTTCGGCAGTGAAGGTTGAGGGCTGGCTGTTCCTCGGCTGCGCGGTGTTCTTTGGCTGCGCCGACATCGTCTACTGGTACTTCTCGCACGACCCGACCGGCACCACGGCGCTCGCGCTGGCCGTCGGCCTGGCCTTCCTGACCGGCTTCTACGTGCTGTTCACCGGCCGCAGGCTGCCGCAGCGCCCGGAGGACAACAGGGAAGGCGAGATCGCCGAGGGCACCGGCGAGCTTGGCTTCTTCAGCCCGCACAGCTGGTGGCCGCTGTTCGTCGGGCTGGCCGCCGCGTTTGCCGCGCTCGGCGTGGCGATCGGCTGGTGGATGTTCCTGATCGGCGTGCTGGCGCTGTTGTTCAGCGTGATCGGCTTCGTCTTCGAGTACTACCGCGGCCATTACGCGCACTGAACCGGACCTGACCGGCGAGTTCCGCGGCCACTAGCCCTGCGCTGACCTGACGGATGCGGTTTGGCGTTGCTATAGCAACACCCAAACCGCATCCGTCAGGACCTGGACCGACCAGCGTCAGTGGCCGGGCTCGTCCGCGTCGGGATCGGGCTGCGACCCCTCGGTCTCGGCGGCGTCGCCGGAACCGTCGCCCGCGCTGACCGTGGCGGGCTGCTGCCCGCCGTTCGCGTGGCCGTTCCCGTGCCCGTCGCCGATGGCCGCGTGCCCGTTCCCGTGGCCATTGCCGTGCCCGTCTTCCATCGGCGCGCTCTCGGTGATGACCTTGTACAGCCGCGACCGCACCTTGCCGAGCGCGCCGCGCATGCCCGGCGCCGGCACGCCGCTCTCGGCGGACTCGCCCGGCGGCAGCTCAGGGTGCACCGGCCTGGATTGCAGCACGGCCAGCGCCTCTTCGTCGACCGGCCTGGTCTCCTCGATGAACTCGCCGCTCGGCAGCTGCCTGATGATGCCGGTCTCCACGCCGTGCTCGAGCAGGTGCTGGTCCTTGCGCTGCAGGCCGAGGCAGATCCGTTTGGTCACGATGTAGGCGATCACCGGGCCGACGAACATGCTGATCCTGGCCGCCCAGGTGATCGAGTACAGGGATATATCCAGGTGATCGGCGAGGATGTCGTTCGCGCCCTCGGCCCACAGCACGCCATAGAAGGTGATCGCCGCGATGCCGATCGCGGTCCTGGTCGGCGCGTTGCGCGGCCGGTCGTTGACGTGGTGCTCGCGCCGGTCGCCGGTCACCCATTGCTCGATAAACGGCCAGAATGCTGCCCCGGTGAAGATGATGCCGAGCGGCACCAGGGCAGGCAGGAACACGTTCCAGGAAATCGTGTGCCCCCAGATGACCGTCTGCCAGTTGGGCATCACCCGCAGCGCGCCCTCCAGCATGCCCATGTAGAAGTCGGGCTGCGACCCGGCCGACATCGCCACCGGATTGTACGGTCCGTAGATCCACACCGGGTTGATCTGGGCGAACGTCCCGGCGAGCGCCAGCGCGGCGAACACGAACAGGAAGAACGCGCCGGTCTTGGCCATGAAGTACGGGTACATCGGCGCGCCGACCACGTTGGTGTCGGTCCTGCCCTTGCCCGGCATCTGGGTGTGTTTCTGATGGAACATCAGGAACAGGTGCGCGGTGATCAGCGCCAGGATCAGGCCGGGGATCACCAGCACGTGCAGGATGTACAGCCGCGGGATGATCACGTGCCCGGGGAACTGCCCGCCGAACAGGAAGAACGCCAGGTAGGTGCCGACGATCGGGAACGACTGCAGGATGCCCTCGGTGATCCGCAGGCCGGCGCCGGACAGCAGGTCGTCGGGCAGCGAGTAGCCGAACAGCCCCTCGAACATGCCGAGGGTGAACAGCACGATCCCGATCAGCCAGTTCATCTCACGCGGCTTGCGGTACGCGCCGGTGAAGAACACCCGGATCATGTGCGCCATGATCGCGGCCATGAACAGGTCCGCGGCCCAGTGGTGGATCTGCCGCATCAGCAGGCCGCCGCGGACGTCGAAGCTGATCTTCAGCGTGGAGGCGTAGGCCTCGCTCATCTTCACGCCGCGCAGCGGCAGGTACGACCCGTGGTAGACGATCTGGGTCATGCTCGGCTGGAACCACAGCGTCAGGAAGGTCCCGGTCAGCAGCAGGATGATGAACGAGTAGAGCGCGATCTCGCCGAGCAGGAACGACCAGTGGTCGGGGAAGATCTTGCGGAGCAGATACCTGGTGCCGTGCGCGGCATGCAGCCGGTCATCAAGCCACCTGCCGGTGCCGCCGAGCGCCTTGCCTGTCATGGTCATTGCGGAAACGATCCTCGCTCAAAGAAGCTCGGGCCGACCGGCTGGTCGAAGTCCCCCTTCGCGACCAGGTAGCCCTGCGCGTCCACGGTGATCGGCAGCTGCGGCAGCGGCCTGGGAGCCGGCCCGAAGATCACCTTGGCGCCCCTGGTTGCGTCGAAGGTGGACTGGTGGCACGGGCACAGGATGTGGTGCGTGGTCTGCTCGTACAGTGCGGCCGGGCAGCCGACGTGCGTGCAGATCTTGGAGTAGGCGACGATGTTGTCGACCGTCCAGTTCTCCACGACCTTGTCGTTCACCGGGTGGTTTTCCTTGGTGAAGTGCAGCTGGCCAGGCCGGAACTTGATGATGATGACCGCGGCCTTGGCCAGCGCGTCGTCGTCGTCCTGGTAGCCGGCCGGGATGATGCTGATCACCGATCCCGGCGTGTCGAACTCGGCGGGAGAGATCGGCCGGTTGGCGCCGTACACCCACAGCCGCAGGCCCTTGCGCCAGACGGTGTAGTCCAGGTCGTTGTGCGGCAGCGGGCCCAGGTCGCGCAGCAGCACCAGCGGTGCGGCGGCCAGCGGCAGCGAGGCCAGCATCAGGGTCCGGCGCAGCAGCGGCCGCTTGACGAACTGGCTGGCCTCCGCGCCCTCCTCGAACGTCTCCTTGAACTCGGCCCGCTCCTCCTCGGTGGAGCGCAGCGGGTGCCGCTCCTCGGTGAGCTCGACGGCCGGCATCAGGTGCCGCACCCAGATGACCGTGCCGATCCCGAGCAGCAGCAGCACCAGCGCCAGCGAGCCGCCGAGCGCCATGTTCGAGTGCTGCACGCCGACCAGCGTGTGCCCGGTGAACAGCACGTAGGAGGCGATGAAGCCGCAGCCGGCCAGGAAGGCCAGCGTGAAGATCGCGGCGACCAGCCGCTCGACCTTCTTGGCGCGGACCGGATCGTCGGGGTCGGCTGGCAGCTCGCGGACGTGCTCTGGCGCGGTGTCCTGCGCGGCCAGCATCGTCCTGGCCTCGGCCGGCGGCGGCGTGCCGATCACCCGGTGCGGGCTTCCGTGCCCCTCAGGCTCCGCGGCATCCGCCGGGTCGTGCCCGGACTGCCAGCCGCCCTCACCAGGCTGACCTGGCTTCATACCGTCAGTCATGGGCCTTCCGTTGCTTCGCAGTGATCCACATTGCCGCCAGCACGCAGAACAGCAGCAGCCCGAGGAACGCCACCAGCCCCTCGGTCACCGGCCCGATCCGGCCCAGGCTGAACCCGCCGGGGTTGGCCTCGCTGCGCACCCGCGTCACGTACGCGATGATGTCGCGCTTCTCGGCAGGCGTGATCGTGGCGTTGTTGAACACCGGCATGGCCTCGGGCCCGGTCAGCATGGCCTCGTAGATCTGCGTCGGGGTGGCCTGGGTGAGGGCCGGCGCGTACTTGCCGTAGGTCAGCGCACCGCCGGCCCCGACGAAGTTGTGGCACTGCGCGCACTCGGCCACGAAGAGCCGCTGGCCGAGCCCGACGTTCGCGCCCGTCGTGCTGACCTCGGCCGCGCTCGGGATTGGCGGCCCGCCGCCGAGCGACTGGATATAGGCGGCCACCGCGTGCGTCTGCCGCTCGTTCAGCCGCGGCGTCTTGCGCGGGTTCTCCGCGCCAAGCTCGGCGGCCGGCATCCGGCCGGTGCTGACCTGGAAGTCCACCGCTGCCGCGCCGACGCCGATCAGGCTCGGCGCGGTGTCGGCCTGGCCCTGGGCGTACTCACCGTGACAGGTCGCGCAGGTCGCCACGAACAGCTTCCGGCCGTACGCGATCTGCTTGGCGTTGGCCACGGGCGGCGCGGACGCGCCGGCGCTGCCTTCGGTGATCGCGGCATAGACGGTGCCGATGAGCAGCAGCCCGAGCACCAGAATGGCGTAGCCAGCCGCCGGGTGCCGCCGCCTGGCGGTGATCCAGCTCACGGAGCCTCCTGGTTCGCTTCTCCGCCCGGTCCGCGCGCGTCGCTCACGATGTCTCCCGGCACATGGTCAGTGGATCAAGTAGATGGTGGTGTACAGGCCGATCCACACCACGTCGACGAAGTGCCAGTAATACGACACCACGATGGCGCTGACCTGCTGTTCATGGGTGAACTTCTTGGCCGCGAATGTTCGCCCGAGCAGGAACAGGAAGGCGATGAGACCGCCGGTCACGTGCAAGCCGTGGAATCCGGTGGTGAGGTAGAACACCGACCCGTAGTTGCTCGAGTGAATCGTCACGTGCTGATTACGGATCAGGTCCAGGTACTCATATCCCTGGCCGCAGATGAAGTACAGGCCCATCAGGAACGACAGCACGTACCACTCGCGCAGTCCCCACTTGGCCGGATTGAAGATGGAGCCGAGCCGCCTGACCTGGCCGCGCTCGACCGCGAAGACGCCAAGCTGGCAGGTGACGCTGGACAGCAGCAACACGATGGTGTTCGTGGTGGCCAGCGCCAGGTCCAGGTGCGCCATCGGCCACGGCCGGCCCTCGCCCTTATCCACCGATCTGATGGTGAAATACATGGCAAACAGGGCCGCGAAGAACATGAGTTCCGAGGACAGCCAGACGATCGTCCCCACGCTGACGAGGTTGGGCCGGCTCGCCGATGTACGCGGCACTACCTCGGAAGTTGCTGACGCCACGGGGCCATTATTACGACAACACGTAGGGCAGCGTCGGCCGACCCCCCAGGTCGGTAGCATCTGCTGCCATGAAGGTCGTTGTGTATAGCCATGATGCCGACACTCGGGCACGGATCCGACTTGCCATCGGCCGCCGGCCAGCTCCCGATGTCCAGGAAGCCGAGATCACCGAGGTGGCAACGCACGCTGCGCTGATCCGGCTGCTCGACGCCGGCGGCGCCGATGTCATGGTGCTCGACGGGGAGGCCCAGCCCGGCGGCATGGGGATCTGCCGCCAGGCCAAGGATGAGCTGTATGACTGCCCGCCGGTGCTGCTGGTCATCGGCAGGCCGGACGACGGCTGGCTCGCCACCTGGTCGCGCGCCGACGCGGTGGTCAGCCACCCGATCGACCCGGCCGCGCTGGCCAGCGCGCTTGCCGGGCTGATGCGGGCGCGGGCCGCCGAGCAGCAGGCCACGCCGCAGCCGCATACCTGACCGCCGTAGCAGGTCCCCGATTTGGCGGGGAACGCGTCGGCTTCCCCTGACTCTCGCTCAGCAAGGCAGGTGCTCGCAGATGGACAACAGAACCGCCTGGCCAGCCCTGACCGGCGCGCTGATCAGGGGCGAGACGCTCACGGCCGAAGAGACGGCGTGGGCGATGAACGAGATCATGGACGGCGCGGCTACCCCGGCGCAGATCGCCGGCTTCGGCGTCGCGCTGCGGATGAAGGGCGAGACCGCCGCGGAACTGACCGGCCTGGCCGAGGCGATGCTGGCGCACGCCACGCCGATCAGCATCGCCGGTGACCGGGTCGACCTGGTCGGCACCGGCGGCGACGGCGCCAGGACCGTGAACATCTCCACGATGGGCGCGGTCGTGGCCGCGGCCGCGGGCGCCAGGATGGCCAAGCACGGGAACCGTGCCGCCTCGTCCGCCTGCGGCGCGGCCGACGTGCTCGAGGCGCTCGGCGTGGTGATCGACCTGCCGCCCGCCGCGACCGAGCAGCTGATGGCCGAGGTGGGCATCTGCTTCCTGTTCGCGCCGCTGTATCACCCAGCGCTGCGGCACACCGCGGCGCCGCGGCGCGAGCTTGGCGTGCCGACCGTATTCAACTTCCTCGGCCCGATCGCGAACCCGGCCAGGCCGGCCGCCCAGGCGGTCGGCGTCGCCGACGCCAGGATGGGCCCGGTGCTGGCCGGCGTGCTGGCGGCCAGGGGCTGCTCTTCGCTGGTCTTCCACGGCGACGACGGGCTTGACGAGCTGACCACCACCGCGCCGTCCACCGTGTGGGTGGTGCACGCGGGCACGGTCAGCGAGACCAGGTTCGACCCGGCGGACCTGGGCATCGCCAGGTCCGCGCCGGGGGACCTGCGCGGCGGCGACCCGGCGCACAACGCCGGGGTGGCCAGGCAGGTGCTTGGCGGCAGCCACGGCCCGGTCAGCGACACCGTGCTGCTGAACGCCGCGGCCGCGCTGGCAGCCGCGGCGGGCGTGGCCGGGCCTGACCAGCTGAACCAGGCGCTGGCCGGCGGCTTCGCCCGCGCCGCCGCGGCGGTGGACTCGGGCGCCGCGGCTGACCTGCTGACCCGCTGGACCGCCGCCAGCCAGCGTTTGGCGGCTAGCGCGGCGGGCTAGTCCTGGTCGGCGTAGCCGATCGCGAACGCGGCGTCCAGGTCGTGCCGCGAGTAGGTCCTGAACGCGATGTGCGTCTCGGTGTGCGTGACGCCGGTCACCCGGTTCAGCGTGCCGGGGATGACGTCGCCGAGCTCTTCGTGTCCGCGCACCCGCACCATGGCCACGAGGTCGAACTCGCCGGTCACCGAGTAGACCTCGCTGACCTGCGGAATCTGCGCGATCGCCTCGGCCGTCTCCGGGATGTTCGCTACCTCGGCCTTGATCAGGACGATAGCGGTGACCACAGCCGCCTCCTCCGCCTGCCAGGAACGCGTGCCCTGGCCGCGGCAGTAGCGTACAGCTTGCGCTGATCATGTGCCGGCCACCGGGATCGCCGCCTGGCCGGAGCCTGCGGCCGCTCGCCCGACAGCACGCCGAACAGCCCGAGCAGCACCTCCGCGGTGGCCTTGGCGTCGGCGAGCGCCCGGTGACAGGGCGCGGTCCTGGTGCCGAAGTAGCCGGCCAGCGTCGCAAGCCGGCAGTCAGGCACCTCGCCGGGACCGAGCACCATCCTGGCAAGCACCGCGGTGTCGATCACCGCGACCGGCGGCCAGGCGATGCCGCAGCTGCTGCTCGCGCTGGTCAGGAAGCCCAGGTCGAAGGGCGCGTTGTGGGCGGCGAGCACGCAGCCGCGGGCGAAGGCCAGGAAGGCCGGCAGCGCCTCGGCCGCGGTCGGTGCCCTGCGCACCATGTCCTCGGTGATGCCGGTGAGCTGGACGATGTCGGCAGGAATCGGCCAGGCAGGCCTGACCAGCGAGGAAAACTCGCCAGTCAGCTCGCCGCCGTTCAGCCGGACCGCGCCGATCTCGGTAATCGCTGACTGGTCGGGCAGCCAGCCGGTCGTCTCGACGTCGACGACCACCACATCGAGATCCGCCGGCGGCCTGCTCACGCTTGTCACGCTAGGCGCAGGTACCGACAGTCCAAGTCAGGCGCGCCGCGCGCTTGGCGGCTCAAACCGCATAAACGATCATGGTTTTGCCGCTCAGCCGCCACACGAGACACGCGGTGAGATTGGGCGAAGCGGTTGAATCTACCTCTGCGCATCACTAGTCTCAAGCACCGAGCCGCACCGCTTGCCAGTCGCCAGGATGGCGGCGGCGGTCGGCCCTAGCCGAGTCTCCGGCGCAGGCATAGCTCGCCGGAGAGCCGGGGACCCACCGGAAGGCCACGGCGGTGCCGGGGCCCTCCAGGGGTGAATCGGACCGGATCAGTTCCGCCGGCCGTAGGGCGCCTTCCACGGCCCGAACCCGTCAGCTCACCCGGTAGGCCGACAGTGGGAGAAGGAGCGTGTCTCGCACGTGCATACGCCGGGGTCGCTTCGAGTGGTAGCGGGTCGGAGCACGAAGCGTCGCGTCGCCGCAGTGGCAGCCAGCCTGCTGACCGCGGGGCTGGTGGTGACCACAGCGGGCAGCGCGGCAGCAGCACCGCAGCCGACTGTTGCCCAGGTCAGGCACAAGATCGAGGTGCTTGAGACCAAGGCAAGCAAGCTCGGTCAGCAGTACATCGAGGCGCAGCAGGAGCTGGCGTCGGCCGAGGCCCGGCTGAAGCTGGTGAACGAGCAGGTCGCCAGGTACCTGGTCCAGTTCGACAAGCTGCGCGCCGAGGTCGGCAGGATCGCGGTGACCTCCTACGAGGACGGCAACCTCAGCTCCCCGATCGGCCTGCTGACCTCTGGCAACCCGCAGCAGATCCTGGACCAGGCGTCGATCCTGTCCGAGCTGTCCTCGGCCGATGCCGCCGAGATGCACCAGTTCCTGGCCGCCGCCAAGCAGCTTGCCAACGCGCAAGAGGCTGCCAGGCGGACCGAGAAGGCGATCTTGCAGTTGCGCAACGGGCTGCGGAAGCGCAAGAACGAACTCGACTCCCTGCTGGCCAAGCAGAAGGCGCTGCTCCAGCAGCTCAGCCCGCAGGACCGGCAGGGCCTCGGCCCTGGCGGTGGCAGTGGCGGGCAGAAGTACCACGGCCCGACCTCGACGCAGGCAGAGAAGGCGGTGGCCTTCGCCTACGACCAGCTCGGCTGCCCGTACGTCTGGGGCGGCACCGGCCCGTGCGCTGACGGTTTCGACTGCTCAGGGCTGACCATGGAGGCGTGGGCGTACGCGGGTGTCTCCATCCCGCGGACCAGCTACGAGCAGTGGGACGACCTGCCGCACGTGAGCACGTCTGACCTGCAGCCGGGCGACATCCTGGTCTTCAACGGCGCCAGCCACGTGGGCATCTACGTCGGCGATAACGAGCTGATAGACGCGCCGCAAACAGGAATGGACGTGGAAAAGGTGCCGCTGACCGGCTGGTACGCGGAGACCCTGGACGGCGCCGTCCTGCCGTAGCCGTCCGCGCACCCAGTGCCCTGGACCGCAACGATGGCTACTAAGATCGCTCCGGTGCCGAGAGTCCTGATCGTCACCAACGACTTCCCGCCGCGCCGCGGCGGCATCCAGTCGTTCGTGCACGCGCTGGCCACCCGGCTGCCTGAAGGCACGGTCGCGGTCTACGCGCCGGCCTGGGAAGGCGCCGCCGAGTTCGACGCCAGGCAGCCGTTCCCGGTCACCAGGCACCCCACGTCGCTGATGCTGCCGGTGCCATCGGTCGCCAGCAGAGCGGCAGCGCTGCTCGCCGAACACGACTGCGACACCGTGCTGTTCGGCGCCGCTGCCCCGCTCGGCCTGCTCGCGCCGGCCCTGCGCCGGGCCGGCGCGAGGCGGATCATCGGGCTGACGCACGGGCACGAGGCCGGCTGGGCCGCCTTGCCAGGCGCACGCCAACTGCTCCATCGCATCGGCGAGCACACCGACGCCCTCACCTACCTGGGCGACTACTTCAGGGTCCGCCTGGCCCAGGCACTCTCCCCGGACGCCGCCGCCCGGATGGTCAGGCTCGCCCCCGGCGTCGACACCACCGCGTTCCGCCCGGGCGCCGGCGGCGACAAGATCCGGGCGAACCTCGGCATCCAACCAGACCAGCCAGTCGCCATCTGCGTCTCCCGGATGGTCCCAAGAAAGGGCCAGGACACCCTGATCAAGGCCTGGCCAGAAGTGCTCGCCGCCCCAGAGCTGCGGGGAACAGACCCGGTACTGCTGATGGTCGGCGACGGCCCCTACCGCCAGACCCTGGACAAGCTGGTCAAAGAGGCGGGCCTGACTGAATCGGTGCTGTTGACCGGACCCGTGCCGTTCGACGACCTGCCAGCGCACTACGACGCGGCGAACGTCTTCGCGATGCCGTGCCGCACCAGGAACGCAGGCCTCGACGTCGAAGGCCTCGGCATCGTCTACCTGGAGGCATCAGCGACCGGACTGCCCGTGCTGGCCGGCGACTCAGGCGGCGCACCCGACGC
>JASHQL010000567.1 GCA_030039155.1 Streptosporangiaceae bacterium
ACCCCGACGTGGGCTGTTCCAGCGCCACGATCATCCGGCCGAGCGTGGTCTTCCCGCACCCGGACTCGCCGACCAGCCCGAACGTCTCCCCGGCGGCGATGGTGAAGGACACCCCGGAGACCGCCTTCACGCTGCCGACCGCGCGCTGCAGGATGCCCGCGGTGACCGGGAACTCCTTCACCAGGTCCGCGATCTCCAGCAGCCGGGCGGGATCCGCGGCGGTGCCCGCCGCCCGGCCGGCTTGCTGGCTGACCCAGCCGACGTGCCGCTGCTGCAGATCACGAACCTGGTCAAGGAGTTCCCGGTGACCACCGGGGTGCTGCAGCGCAAGGTGGCCAAGGTGCACGCGGTCTCCGGCGTGTCCTTCACCGTCGGGACAGGCGAGACCTACGGCCTGGTCGGCGAGTCAGGCTGCGGCAAGACCACCATCGGCCGGGTCATCGTGGCGCTTGAGCGCCCGACGTCGGGCAGCGTGCTGCTCGGCGGCAAGAACATCTCCGCGCTGGCCGGCAACGAGCTGCGGACCAACCGCAAGGACCTGCAGCTGATCTTCCAGGACCCGTACTCCTCGCTCGACCCGCGGATGCGGGTCGGCGCGATCATCCGCGAGCCGCTGGCGATCCAGCATCTTGGCAGCAGCGAGCAGCAGCAGCGGCGGGTGTTCGAGCTGCTCGACGAGGTGGGCCTGCCGCGGCACGCGGTCGAGCGCTATCCGCATGAGTTCTCCGGCGGGCAGCGGCAGCGCATCGGCCTGGCCAGAGCGCTCACCCTGAACCCGCGGGTGATCGTCGCGGACGAGCCGGTCAGCGCGCTTGACGTGTCGATCAGGGCGCAGGTGCTCAACCTGATGAAGCGGCTGCAGGCAGACCACGGGCTGACCTACGTGGTCATCTCCCACGACCTGGCCGTGGTCAAGTACATGGCCGACCGGATCGGGGTCATGTACCTCGGCAAGCTGGTCGAGCAGGGCTCGGCGGAGGACATCTACCAGCGCGCGGTGCATCCGTACACGGCCGGCCTGATCGCGACCATCCCGGTACCAGATCCCGAGGTGGCCAGGCAGCAGTCGGGGCCCGGCATCACCGGCGAGCTGCCGAGCGCGCTCAGCCCGCCGTCGGGCTGCCGGTTCCGCACCCGCTGCCCGTACGCGCAGGAGCAATGCAAGGTCGAGGAGCCGCAGCTGCGGGCGTTCGGGCCGGGGCACGTGGCTGCCTGCCACTTCCCGCTGCAGCCGGCCTGGCCGGAGGCGGCGGCCGCGGCCGCGGCGGCTGACCTGCATTCCGGAGCCGATAACAACTCGTGACCCTTTCGCCCTTTTACCACTGCCTTCGTACCGTTACGCTTCCGCCAGGCGATAGGCGCCGTTAGCCCGGCTGGCGTGCCATGGGCCGCGACCGGCGGAGAGGAAGCGGAGTGATGGGCAAGGTTCTGCGGCCGAGCGTCGCGTTCACGGCGCTGGCCCTCACGGGGATGATGGTGCTGGCCGCCTGCGGGAAGGCCAAGCCCACCACGTCGGCCGCCGGGGCCGGCGGCTCGTTCGGGAGCCTCCCGGCGGCGGCCACCGGCCCGCAGCATGCCGGGACCATCACCTGGGCGGAGGCACCTGGCACCGCACCGAACTGGATCCTGCCGCTGATCACCTCCGCGGCCGACTCGGTCAACGACACCAGCGACTTCGAGGGGCTGATGTGGCGGCCGCTCTACTGGTTCGGCAATGGCATCGAGCCGAGCTTCAACTCGGCGCTGAGCCTGGCCGACCCGCCGAAGTGGTCGAACGGCGATACCACAGTCAGCATCACGCTGAAGAGCAACTACAAGTGGTCAGACGGGCAGCCGGTCACCGCCAAGGACGTGCTGTTCTTCTTCGACGAGGTCAAGGCGGCGCTGAAGGAGAACGCCGCGAACTGGGGGCCGTACAGCCCCGGCCTCGGCATCCCCGACGAGGTGGCCAGCGCGAGCACCCCGTCGGCGAACACCATCGTGTTCACCATGACGAAGAAGGTGAACCCCGGCTGGTTCTGGGATGACGAGCTTTCCGCGATCGTCCCGATGCCCGCGCAGGCGTGGGCGAAGGCGTCCGCGAGCGGGCCCGTGCTGAACTTCACCAGCCCGGCAAACGCCAAGCTCATCTACAACTTCCTGGCCAAGGCCTCCGGGTCGGTGAGCACCTACGCCAGCAACCCGATCTGGCAGGTCGTCGACGGGCCTTACCACCTGACCCAGTTCAACAGCAGCACCGGCGCGTTCACCATGCAGCCGAACGCCAGCTACGGCGGGCCGCACGCAGGCAAGATCTCCACCTTCGTGGCCGACCCGTTCACCTCGGACACCGCCGAGTTCGACGCGGTGCGGGCTGGCAAGATCGACGTGGGCTACCTGCCGCTTGACGACATCAACCAGACCAAGCTGGTCGAGTCCGGCGGCTACCACGTGTACGGCGCCCCCGACTTCGGGTTCAGCTACGTGGCCTACAACTTCCTGGACAAGACCGGCGACTTCAACCACATCATCGCCCAGCTCTACATCAGGCAGGCGCTCGCGCACCTGGAGAACGAGACCGGCTATATCCACGCGTTCTTCGGCGGCGCCGGCGGTGCGGACTACGGCCCGGTGCCCGCGGTGCCGAAGAGCCCGTACACGCCGGCCGATGCCGCCAGCAACCCGTACCCGTTCAGCGTCAAGGACGCGATCAGCCTGCTGAAGAGTCACGGCTGGACGATCAACACCGGCGGCACTGACGTCTGCGCGAAGGCCGGCAGCGGAGCCGGCGAGTGCGGGGCCGGCATCCCAGCGGGCACCAAGCTGGCGTTCAACGACATCTACACCAGCGATCCTGCCGTCATCGGCGAGATGTGCACCGCGTGGGCGTCGGCGGCGGCCAGCGCCGGGATCACCATCCACCTGCAGAGCAGCACCTACAACTACATCATCGACAACTACGACAACCCGGTGCCAGGCGGGAAGGCCTACATCAACAAGTGGGCGACCGAGGACTTCGGCGGGTTCACCGATGCCGTCTACCCGACCACGCTGGGCATCTTCAACGGCCCCGGCGCGGAGAACGAGGGCACCTACAACAGCGCAGAGGCGAACAAGCTGATCACCGCGTCGGTGACCGGCGGGAACGCCAAGGCGGTGAGCGCCGAGGCCGGCTACCTCACCGCGAACCAGCCGGGCCTGTTCCAGCCCAACGGCGACGCCATCATCGTGTGGAGGGACGGCCTCTCCGGCCCGCCGGCCTCGTTCTCCAACCAGACCCAGTTCAACCTCACCCCCGAGTACTGGTACTTCACGAAGTAGGCCGCGAGCCGCGGCCCGCCGGTAACGCGGCCTAGCCGCCAGTCAGCGCAGCATGCGCGCGGCTGGCGGCGGCCGCGGCCTGCGTCTCGTCCACGCGGACCAGGCGGTCGTGCTCGACCACCGGCTCGCCGTTGACCAGCAGCAGCTCGAGCGGGGGGCGCGCGCCAAGCACCAGCGCGGCGACCGGGTCGGCGATGCCGGCGTGCGGCAGCGTGTCCAGCCGCCACAGCGCCACGTCGGCGAGCTTGGCTGGCTCAAGCGAGCCGATCTCGCCGGCCCGGCCGAGCACCCTGGCACCGCCGAGCGTGCCGAGTTCCAGCGCGTGCCGCACCGACATGGCCTGCGGGCCGCCGGCCGCGCGCGCCAGCAGCGCCGCCTGGCGCACCTCGCCAAGCAGCGAGCTTTCCTCGTTGGAGGCCGCGCCGTCGACGCCGAGGCCGACCTGGACGCTGGCCGCGGCCAGGTCTGCTGCCCGGCAGATCCCCGCGCCGAGCCTGGCGTTGGACGACGGGCAGTGCGCGACCCCGGTGCCGGTCGCGGCAAGCCGGTCGATCCCGTCGTCGGCGAGGTGCACGGCATGCGCGAGCCAGACGTCCTCGCCAAGCCAGCCGAGCGAGTCCAGGTACTGCACCGGCGTGCAGCCGAACCGCTCGGCGCAGTAGTCGTCCTCGTCCTTGGTCTCGGCCAGGTGGGTGTGCAGCCGCACCTGCCGCTGCCTGGCAAGCTGCGCGGCGTCGGTGAGCAGCCCGCCGGTCACCGAGAACGGCGAGCAAGGGGCGACGCCGACGCGCAGCATCGAGCCGGCCGACGGGTCGTGGTACCGGTCGATGGCCGCCTGGGTGGCGGCCAGGACCTCGTCCCTGTCCTCGACCACGTCGTCGGGCGGCAGCCCGCCGTCGCGCTGCCCGAGGTCCATCGAGCCCCGGGTCGGGTGGAACCGCAGGCCCACCGCGCTGGCCGCGGCCACGGTCGCGCCGAGCAGGTCGCCGGCCGCCCGCGGGAACACGTAGTGATGGTCCATGGTGGCCGTGCAGCCGGTCTTCGCCAGCCAGCCGAGCGCCGCGGTCGCGGCGGCCAGCACCACCTCCTCGTCGATCCTGGCCCAGACCGGGTACAGCTCGGTCAGCCAGCCGAACAGGGTGGAATCGACGGCCATCCCCCTGGTCGCCCACTGGTACAGGTGGTGGTGGGTGTTGACCAGGCCCGGCGTGAGCAGGCAGCCGGAACCGTCGATCCGGCGGCCGGCCAGGCCGGCCGGCGCGCTGCCTGCGCCGACGCTGACGATCATGTTGCCGTCGGCGACCAGGTACCCGGCCGGGTACTCGGCGCCGTCCCGGTCCATCGTGACGACGGCACAGCCGTCGATGACCAGCGAGCTCATCCGCCTGCTCGCATCCGGCTGGCGGCCAGCCGCACCGCATCGAGGATCTTCTCGTAGCCGGTGCACCGGCACAGGTTGCCGGCCAGCGCCTCCCGGATCTCCAGGTCGGTCGGCTCGGCATCACGGCTGAGCAGGTCGTGCGTGGCGACGATCAGCCCTGGCGTGCAGAACCCGCACTGCACCGCGCCCGCGTCGAGGAACGCCTGCTGCACCGGGTGCAGCTGGCTGGGCCCGGCGAGGCCCTCGACGGTGACGATGTCGCGGCCCTGCGCCTGGCCGGCCGCGACCAGGCAGGCGCACACCGGGATGCCGTCGAGGTAGACCGTGCAGGAGCCGCATTCGCCCTGCTCGCAGGCGTTCTTCGAGCCGGGCAGGCCGAGCCGCTCGCGCAGCACGTAGAGCAGGCTCTCGCCCGGCCAGACGTCGTCCGCCTGCATCTGCTGGCCGTTGATGGTGGCCGCTATCCGCACCGGCAGTCAGCTCCCCTCTGGTGACGCCGACTGGTACTGGCGCCAGGCCCAGGCCAGCGTTCTTCTGGCCATCACGCCGAGCGCGTGCAGCCGGTACGCGGCGGTGCCGCGCACGTCGTCGATCGGCGCGGCGGCCGCGGTGACCAGGTCGCCGAACCGGTCAAGCAGCGGGCCTGGCAGCTCGGCCCTCGACTCCCACAGGTCGTGCTCGGCCAGCGCGCCGGCCAGGAACTGCTCGGCCGCCGGCGCTCGCCGCGGCGTCGGCGCGGCCGACCCGATCCCGGTGCGTACCAGCTTCCTGGCCGGCTGCAGCGCGACCGCGAACGCCGCCACCGCGATCACCATCGCGTTGCGGGTGCCGATCTTGCTGAACTGCTCAGGGCCGACCGGCAGCGGGATGCGCACGGCGGCGATCAGCTCGTCAGCCGCCAGCGCGTTGCGCTTCACCCCGGTGAAGAACTCGTCGATGCCGATCAGCCTGGTGCCGCGGACCGAGGCGGCCTCCACGGTGGCCGCCGCGGCAAGCAGCGGCGGATGGGCGTCACCGGCCGGTGAGGCGGTGCCGAGGTTGCCGCCGACCGTGCCCCGGTTGCGGATCTGCGGCGACCCGACGGTGCGTGCCGCCATCGCCAGGCCAGGCAGCCGCGCCGACAGTTCGGTGATGATCCTGGCGTAGCTGACCCCGGCGCCGAGGCGCACGCTGCCGTCGTCGATGTCCCACTGCGCCAGGTCGGCCACCTTGGTCAGGTCGAGCAGCGCGGCCGGGCGGCGGGCGTCGAAGTTCAGCTCGACCATCAGGTCGGTGCCGCCGCAGATCGGCACCGCCTCCGGCGATGCCGCCTTCGCGGCCAGCGCGTCTGTCCAGCTCGTCGGCTGCAAGAACTCCACGGCAGCCTGCTTAGCAGAATGCGGCTGGCGAGTCCCAGGCAGGGCCTGCCGGGCCGGCGTCGTCGCGCTGCACCGTGCACTGGATCAGGCCGTAAGGCCGGTCAGCGGCGTGGAACACCTCGCCTGGGTTGGCCAGCCCGAACGGGGCCAGGTCGACCAGGAAATGATGCCTGTTCGGCGCGGACAGCCTGATTTCCGCGACGTCGCGCCTGACCTCGAGCACCGCCTTGCCCATTTCCCACAGGCTCTGCTGCAGCGCCCGGCTGTGCACGTTCGCGAACCGCTCCAGCAGGGTCTCCCTGACCTCGGTGTACGCGCCGGCCCAGTCCGCGGCCGGTTCCGCGTAGCGCCACGCGGCGGTCAGCGACGTGGCCAGGATGCGGTCGCTCGCGTCCTGCAGCGTGGTGTACTCGTCCCGCAGGAAGCCGGCGAACTCCGAGCCTGCGGACTTCAGCACCACCAGGCCCGTCAGCCCGGAGACCACCCAGGCCTGGTCACCCTGCACCGTGACCGCGGTGGTCCGCACCTCCTGCCCCGACCTGACGAACGCATGCGGATGACCGGCGTCAGGGGCGCCGATCCGGTCCCACTGGTACTCCTCGACCTGCACCCGCGCGGTCTGCACCGGCCCGATGTCGGCCACGAAGTGCCTGGCCAGGCCGAGCGCGTAGTCCTCGATCTCGGCGATGCCCGGCTCGCTGGCGAACGCGTAACTGGTGTTCTTCTGGGTGTCGGTCGGCAGCACGTTCGCCTGGTCACCGTCGACGTGCGCGGCGGCGAAGTCGCCGCGCAGCGTGCTGCTGACGTTCAGGTCGCGGATCACATGCACCGGCCCGTCCCGGTACACCCGGACGACCCTGGTCTCTGCCTTGCCGTACTGGTTCGGTCCGAGCACGATGCCCATTAACTCCCCCGGTAGGTCGAATAGCCGAACGGACTGAGCAACAGCGGCAGGTGATAGTGCTGCGCCTCCCCGGCATTGAACGTGACGATCACCTCGGGAAAGAAGGGAACGTGGTGGTAGCCGGCGATGTCGAACACCAGCCGGTAGGTACCAGGCGCAAGCGTGGCCGGGCCGACCTCGCTGGCCCGCCCGTCGGCGTCGGTCACGGCGCTGCCGATGACCGGGCTTGCAGCCGAGCCGACCGCGTGCAGCCGCACCGCGATGCCGGCCGCCGGCCGGCCGGTGGCGGTGTCGAGCACGTGCGTGCTGACCGCGCTCATGATCCGCTCAGCAGCGCCCGCAGCCGGATCTGGTTGATCTTGGCGAGCTCCGTCCTGACCACCTGCCACTCCTGTTCGTCGTCGTTGGCCAGCCTGCCCCGCAGCACGGCAAGCAGTTCGGCGGCCGGCCGGCCGGCTGCGCAGACCAGGTAGATGTGCCCGAATCGCTGCTCGTACGCACGGTTGCCGTCGGCAAGCGCGGCCCGGGTCTGCGCGTCGCTGTCCAGCGCAGCCGCCTGCTCCCGGCGCGACCAGTCTGCTGACTTCGTCGTGCCCGCTGGCCGATCACCGATCCTCGGATGACCGGCCAGGGCCTCGGCAAGCTCTGCCGAGGTCAGGCTCGCCGCGGCCGCGTCGGACTCGCGGAACATGTCCTGCACGGCTGCGTATGGCCGACCTGCCAGCACCTTGTCGGCCCAGGCCGGCGCGTTGCAGCAGGCAAGCAGCTCACGCCGCGCGTCCGCGTCGGCGAGCTGGTTGAACCTGGCCAGGTCCTGGCCGGTACCGTCCACCACGCAAGGGTGGAGCCCAGGCAGCCGTTCTGGCAAGCGACCGCGCCAGCGCCCGGCCGTAGACTCTGCTGAAAGCTCGCCGGAGGTGACCATGCCAGTAC
>JASHQL010000568.1 GCA_030039155.1 Streptosporangiaceae bacterium
CCCAGATCCAGGACTGTGTGATTCAGGTTGACGGTACCGGCGATGTCAACCCGCCGGCCCTTCGTGAAGATCATCCCTGTCAGGTTCGTGGCGAGCCTCGGGATCCCCTCGTTGTAGCCGAGCGGCAGGATGCCGAGGGTGGCCGGGCCGGCGGTGGCGTAGCGGTGCCCGTAGGAAACCGGCGTGCCGCCGTCGACCCGCTTGACCTGGATCAGCCTGGCGCGCAGGGTCATTGCCGGGGTCAGCCAGCCTGGCGGGCCGCCAGGCAACGTGCACAGTCCGAACACCGCGCCACCCACGCGGACCAGGTCAAAGTAGGTGTCGGGCAGCGTCAGGGTGGCCGGGCCGTTGGCCAGATGCCGCACCTCGGGCCTGACCCCGGCCCGCTCGGCCAGCGCGACCGCGGCACGGAACGCCTCGAGCTGCCGGGCGATCATCGGATGCCCCGGTATGTCAGCGCAGGCCATGTGCGACCACACCCCGACCACCCGCAGCTGCCCGGCAGCCTCCGCGTCCAGCGCCGCCGCCACCAGGTCCGGCCAGGCCGCGGCGGTCGCGCCGCCTCTGCCCATGCCGGTGTCCGCTTCCAGGTGGACCCTGGCCGGCCGGCCCGCAGCCGCCGCTGCCGCGGCTACCTGGCCGAGCAGCTCGACCGTGCCGACCGTCAGGTCGACCTGCTGCTTGATCGCCTCGGCATGCGGGGCGTCAGGACTTCCGTGCAGGCAGAGCACGGGCACGGTGTGGCCGGCCTGGCGCAGCGCGATGGCGTCGGCCGCGTGCAGCACGCCGAGCCAGCTAGCTCCGCCGGCGACCGCCGCGGTGGCCGCAGGCAGCATGCCGTGCCCGTAGCCGTCAGACTTCACCACGGCCATGACCTGTGCGCTGCCGACGCGGCTGACCAGCCCGGCCACGTTGTCGGTAATCGCGCCGAGGTCGACCAGCGCCTCTGGGTGACCGTCCATGACGTCCAATTGTGCCAGTTCGGCGGCGCCGCTCCGGTCAGGCAGCCTGCACGGTACGGAACGCGGCCGGCAGCGCGGCCTGCACGTCCGCCGCGCCGATCGGCGCGCCGTCGGCGGCCAGCCGGCCTGCCAGGCCATGCAGGTAGGCGGCCGCGGCGGCGGCCTGCATGACCGGCAGCCCCTGCGCAAGCAGCGCACCGGCGATGCCGGACAACACGTCGCCAGACCCGGCGGTGGCCAGCCACGACGTCCCGGTGGCGTTCACCAGCACCGGCCCGCCGTCCGGACCCGCGATCACCGTGGTCGAGCCTTTCAGCAGCACGGTCACGCCGAGTTCGGCGGCAGCGGCCCGGGCGTGCTCGAGCCTGCGCGCCTCGATATCGGCACGGTCCGCGCCGGTCAGCCTGGCCAGCTCGCCTGCATGCGGGGTGATCAGCGTCGGTGCGCTGCGGCCGAGCAGCTCGCGATGCGCCGCCAGCACGGTCAGCCCGTCGGCGTCCACCAGCGCGGGCAGATCGGTGCGCAGCACGGCGGCGAGCAGCCCGGCGGCGTCCGGCCCGGTGCCCATGCCAGGTCCGGCCAGCCAGGCCTGCACCCGCCCCGCACCGGTGACGGTGTCGCCTGGCGAGGCTGGGTCGGCGAGCGTGAGCACGGCCTCCGGCCATGCCTGCCTGACCACCGCGAGCGCCGGCGCGGCCGACACCAGCCTGACCATGCCGGCCCCTGACCTGATCGCCCCGCCGGTAGCCAGCGCCGCCGCCCCGGTGTACTGCTCGCTGCCAGCCAGCACGCCGAGCACGCCGCGCCGGTACTTGTCAGACTCCGGCACCGGCCTGGGCAGCAGCGCGGCGATGTCGGCCGCTTGCAGCGCCGAGGCGGCCGGGGCGCCGAGGTAGGGACCGAGCCCGATGTCGATCAGCTCGGCGGCTCCGGCGCGGCTTGCGCCGGGGTCGATCAGCAGCCCCGGCTTCCAGGTGCCGAACGTCACCGTCACGTCGGCGGTGATCGCCGCGCCGTCGACCTCGCCGGTGTCGGCCGCGACGCCGCTCGGCAGGTCCACCGCCAGCACAATCGCGCGGCCGGCCCGCGCCTGCTCGGCGAGCCTGGCGAGCGTCGCGGCCGGCTCACGCAGGCCGCCGCGGCCGCCGATGCCGAGCAGCCCGTCAATGATCATGTCGGCCCGGCCCAGCAAGCCAGGCACAGCCTGATCGGCGGCCGCGATGACCCGGCCGCCCGCGGCGCACAGCTCCGCTGCGCCGGCCGGGTGCAGCCGGCTCGCCGCCTGCACCGCGGTCACCGAGGCGCCGCGCCGCGCCAGCCTGGCCCCGGCGAACAGCGCGTCACCGCCGTTGTCGCCGCTGCCTGCCAGTACCACGACCCTGGCGCCGTACACCTCGTCCAGGGTTCGCGCGCACGTCGCGGCCAGCCCGGCCGCGGCGCGCTGCATGAGCGCGCCGTCAGGCAGCCTGGCCATCAGCGCCTGCTCGGCAGCCCGCACCGTCTCGACAGCATGCGCCTGCCTCACTGGCCGATCGCCCCCGCTTCCTCGCTCAGGCAGCCGCCGCACGCGGCGGGCCGAGGCACGTGGGGAAGATTACCGTCGCTCTGGCAACGGTAATCCTCCCCACGTGGCGCACCAAGATCGACTGCTGCCTGGAATGTCACTGTTCGGCCACCACCATGGCCACGCACAGGCCGGCATCATGGCTGATGGAGACGTGCCACGACGTCACACCGAGTCGTGCTGCGGCCGCCGCCACCGTGTCCGCTACCTGGAGGTGCGGTCGGCCCACATCGTCGTGCGCCACCACCACGTCGGTCCAGCGCAGCCCGCTGGGCGCGCCGAGTGCCTTGGCCGTGGCCTCCTTTGCGGCGAAATATCCGGCGAGAGACGCCACAGAAGATGCACGTTCGCTTTCAGCGAACAACCGGGACATCAGCGCAGGCGTGCGGCTCAGCGCAGCCTCAAGCCGGGCTACCTCCGTGATGTCGACCCCGATGCCCACGATCACGCACCCAAGCCTGCCACCTAGGACAGGTCCGATGCCGGCCGGACGCGACCTACGCGAGCGCGCGGACCGTGGCGGCGAGATCGCTGGCCAGTCGCTCGGCCTGGTCCGAGTCGACGGCTTCCACCATGATCCGCACGGCAGGCTCGGTGCCGCTCGGCCGCACCAGCACCCGGCCGGCCTCGCCGAGTTCCGCCTCGGCGGCGGCGACCGCCTCGGTCAGCACCGGCGACGAGCTGACCCTGGCCTTGTCCACGTCCCTGATGTTGATCAGCACCTGCGGGTACCTGGTCATCACCGAGACCAGCTCGGCCAGCGGCCGCTGGCTGGCCGCGGTGACCGCGAGCAGGTGCAGCGCGGTCAGCAGCCCGTCGCCGGTGTTGGCGTGGTCCAGCATGATGATGTGACCTGACTGCTCGCCGCCGAGCACGTACTTGCCGTCGTGCATGGCAGCGGCCAGGTAGCGGTCCCCGACGGGCGTCTCCACCACCGCGATCCCGGCCTCCCGCATGGCCAGCCGGAAGCCCAGGTTGGACATGACGGTGGTCACCACCGTGTCCCTGGCCAGCCGCCCGGCCTGCTTGAGCTCGAGCGCGAGCACGGCGAGGATCTGGTCGCCGTCGACCACCTGGCCGGCCGCATCCACGGCGAGGCAGCGGTCGGCGTCGCCGTCGTGCGCGATGCCAGCGTCGGCGCGGTGCTCGACCACGGCAGCCGACAGCAGCCCGAGGCTGGTCGACCCGCAGCCCGCGTTGATGTTGAGCCCGTCCGGCTCGGCGCCGATCGTGATGACGTCAGCGCCTGCCGCCCGCAGCATCTGCGGCGCCAGCTCGAACGCCGCGCCGTTGGCGCAGTCGACCACCACCCGCAGCCCGGCCAGCGGCCGGGCTGGCCGGGCTGGCCGCGAGCCGGACAGCGACTGCAGCAGGTGGTCCAGGTAACGCAGCCGCTGGCCGGCCGCGTCGGTGACGCGGCCGAAGCCGGATTCCGGCACGTTCGCCGGGCCGGACAGCGGATGCCCGGTCAGCCCGAGCTCGGCTGGCTCGGCGCCGGCCGGGATCCGCTGGCTGGCCAGCCGCGCCTCGATCTGGTCCTCGACCTCGTCAGGCAGCTTCTGCCCGCCGCGGGCAAAGAACTTGATGCCGTTGTCGGGCGCCGGGTTGTGGCTGGCCGACAACATCACGCCGAACTCGGCGCCGAGCGCGCCGGTCAGGTAGGCCACGGCCGGCGTCGGCACCACGCCAAGGCCGAGCACGTCCACCCCGGCGCCGGCCAGCCCGGCCACCACCGCTGCCTCGAGGAACTCGCCGGACGCCCGCGGATCGCGGCCGACTACCGCGACCGGCCGCCGCCGCTCGTTCCTGGCCTCGGCGAACGCGCCGGTGCCAGCGAGCACGCCGGCCGCGGCGGCAGCGAGGTCGAGCGCGAGCCTGGCAGTGAGATCACGTCCAGCTACGCCCCTGACACCATCTGTGCCGAACAACCGGCCCATGGAATCTGCCCTGGTCCCTGCGTGCAAGCCGCCGGGCCCGGCTTAGCGCTTGGAGTACTGCGGAGCCTTGCGCGCCTTCTTCAGGCCTGCCTTCTTCCGTTCCTTCACCCGCGCGTCGCGGGTCAGGAAGCCGGCCCGCTTCAGGCTGGGGCGGCTCTCCGGGTCCACCAGGGTCAACGCCCTGGCAATGCCGAGCCGCAGCGCGCCGGCCTGCCCGCTCACCCCGCCGCCATCGATCCTGGCCACGACGTCGAACTGCTCTTCCGCGCCGAGGGTGACGAACGGCTCGCTGATCAGCTGCTGGTGCACCTTGTTCGGGAAGTACTCGTCGAGCGTCCTGTCGTTGATCTTCCACTTGCCGGTGCCCGGCATGATGCGGACCCTGGCGATGGCCTCCTTGCGGCGGCCGGTGCCGAGGGCCGTGCCGGTCACGACAGGCTTGCGCGCGGCCGGCCTGACCGGGGCGTCGCCGGTCTGCGTCGTGTACTCCGACACGTGCTCGCCGGCCTCGTCCTGCTCTGCCTCAGTCCCGGCTACTGCGTCCCGCGTGTCTGTGGACTCGGCCACGGTGTCTTCCTCGTGCTTTCGACTCGCTGTGCTTGTTTGATCAGTGCTCGATGATCGGGTCGCGGTCTACCGCGCCTTGGCGCGGCTGGCCTGCTGGTCGATCTGGGTGATCTCGAACGGCACCGGCTGCTGCGCCTGGTGCGGGTGCTCTGGCCCCGGGTACACCTTCAGCTTGCGCAGCATCTGCCTGCCGAGGGTGTTCTTCGGCAGCATGCCCTTGACGGCCTTCTCGACGGCGCGCTCCGGGTGCCTTTCCATCAGCTCGCCGTAGCTGACCGAGCGGATGCCGCCCGGGTAGCCAGAGTGCCGGTAGGCCCGCTTGTCCTGGAGCTTGTTCCCGCTGAGCGCAACCTTGGCCGCGTTGACCACGATGACGAAGTCGCCGGTGTCCAGGTGCGGCGCGTAGATCGGCTTGTGCTTGCCGCGCAGCAAGATCGCAGCCTGGCTGGCCAGCCGGCCGAGGACGACATCTTCGGCATCGATCACATGCCACTGCCGCTGAATGTCGGCGGCCCGAGGGCTGAACGTGCGCACAGTCATAAGCCTTCGCGTCTGAGAACTGAAATCCTGGTCCGTGCTGGGGCTGCTACCGCCCCTGGTACGGAGCCTCCGTGGCCGCGGATACCCGCGGCGCCGACCGCGGCTCACCTGCCCGGCCAAGCGGGCACGCGGGCATGCCGGTACGCATGGACGCCCAAGTAGAATACCGGCCGCCGGAGTGCCGGTCAAAGCGGACCGGCAGGCCCGCCACCCGTCGGCAGGCCCGGCAGGCCCGGCAGGCCCGGCAACACGGCTGATATGGCAATGCGCCCGACGCAGCCGAACGGCGCCAGCAGGGACGCTACGCTCACTGGATGCGCTACCCCGCTGACGACGCCGCACGATCGCCGGCCGGCCGGCGCCGAGGGCGGGCGGGCCGGGGGGCGCGCGGCGGGCAGTCACCCGCCGCCAGGCCGGTCGCCGAGTCCTCGGTGTTCGGCCCCGGATACGGCAGCGACGACGAGCCGCCTACCGACTCCAAGC
>JASHQL010000569.1 GCA_030039155.1 Streptosporangiaceae bacterium
AGGCAGCGTCAGCATCGGCGACTCTGCCATGGTCGAGCCGTTGCCAATGAAGATCGGCTTGAAGTGCTGCTGGGCCGCCGCCTGCATGGCCAGCAGGTCCTGCGTCGAGCCGGCCAGCATGATCATGACGGCCGGATTGGCCGCCTTGGCCTTGAGCACGTACGGGACCAGGTCGGTCGTGGTGAAGGGCACCTGCTGGGCAGACACCAGATGCAGGTTCGGGTACTTCTTGAGCTCGCTGGTGATGACCGGGGGGTAGGCGGAGCCCGCTGTGTACAAGGCAGCCACCCGCACGCTCTTCTTCCCGCTCTCCAGCTTGCCGATCTCGTCCACGATGGCCGAGTTCTCGCCGCTGCTGCTTGGCTGCAGGACAAAGACGTTCTTCAGGTGCGGGTCAGGGAATGCAGCGAGCGGGAAGTAGATCACCCCGGTCGACTTCGCTGCCGCGAACGTCAGGGTCGCGTCAAGGGACGGCATGCCGACAATGGCGTAGACATGATCCTGGGTGGCAAGCTCACGGAAATTGGTCTCCTCCGTAGGCGGCGAGAAGTTGTCGTTCAGCGCAGTGAGGACGATCTTGCGGCCGTCGATCCCGCCGGCCGCGTTTACCTGGTTGATCGCAGCCTTAATTCCGCTTTCCTCCTGCTGCCCGGCCAGTGCGTATGGCCCGGCCAGGCCGGTGCTGAGCCCGATCGTGATCGTCTTGGCGCTGACTCCCTGGCTGGCCCCCAGCGTCTTGCTGGAGTGGCTTGAGCCGCCGATGGCCGCTCCGCCGCATGCGGTCGCTGCTAATGCCAGGCCTGCCGCTGCAATGAGCGCTAGGCCACCGGTACGGGCGCTTGGTGCTCGCATTGAATCATTCCTCCCTCGAGCTGCGCGGTGAGCGACAAGCTCCATCACGCGATCATGTAGGAAAAGAGCTTGTCCTTGTTTTCAATCAACGGCTGGGCGGGCCCGGCATAAACCACGCTGCCGGTCCGCAGCACGTAAACCTGCGACGCCATTTCCAGCGCGCGGCCGACGTTTTGCTCGACCATGAGCACGGTTGTGCCATCTTCGGTATTCGCCTGGGCAACCTGATCAAAGACTGCATCGGCCATGATCGGTGCCAGCCCGAACGAAAGCTCGTCGGCCAGCAACACGGCAGGCCTGAGCAGCAGGGAGCGGGCGATCGCGAGCAACTGCTGCTGACCGCCGCTCAGCGTCCATGCATGTGCCGCCCGCTTCTGGGCGAGCATCGGGAACTGCTCGTAGACCGGTTCGAGCTGCTTTTTCGCCGCCGTGCTCCAGGGCGACCGACGGTGATAGAGCGCGGCGAGCACGAGGTTTTCCTCGACCGTCATGTCCGGGAACACGCCACGGCCTTCCGGTAGCTGCACGACGCCGAGGCGGGCGACCACGTGCGGGGCCTGGGTGTCGAGACGTCGGTCGCCGAGCGTGACCGAGCCTGCTCTTGGCCTGACGATTCCGGAGATGGTGCGCAGCAGCGTGGTCTTCCCGGCGCCGTTTGCGCCGAGTACCGCGGTGATCGAGTTACCTGCGGCTTCAACCGTGACATCCCGCAATGCCGTGAAGTCGCCGTACTTGACGGTGATCCCGGTCACCTGCAGCGATGGGCTAGGCACCGAAGTACGCCTCTCGGACGAGTGGCGCCGCCAGCACCGAACTGGGCTCGCCGTCGGCGATCACGCTGCCGGATTCCAGCACCAGCATGGAGTCGGCGATCTTCGTCACGAAATCCAGATCGTGCTCGACGAGGACGACGGAGATGTCGTAGTCGCGGCGGAGGCTGTCGATGCGCTCGGCCAGGAAGCCTTTCTCCACGGAGTTGATGCCGGAGGCGATTTCGTCGAACAGCAGCACCCTGGGCTGGCCGATGAGGCAGCGGGCCACCTCGATCAGCTTCTGGGTCGGACCTTCGACCGCGGTGACCGGCATCGCGGCGTACCGGCCAAGCCCCAGGGTCTCCAGCGCTTGCCTGGCCGCGTCCTCAACCCGGCGCTCCCGTCGGCCGGTGAATGCGCGCCCGCCAAGCGCGGCGACGATCGAGATCCTGGCTTCGAGGTGGGCGCCGAGCATCACGTTCTCCAGCACCGTCCGGCCGCTGACGAGCTGGGGGAACTGGAAGGTCCGGCGGACACCGCGGGCGGCCACCTGATGGGCAGACAGTCGGCTGATGTCCGCCCCGTCGACCGTTACGGTCCCGCCGTCTGCTGGCAGGATCCGGGTGATGCAGTTGAGCATCGTCGTCTTGCCGGACCCGTTCGGCCCGATCAGGGCCATGATCTGGCGCGGACGCAGCTGCATGCTGACGTCAGACAGGGCCGGCACCCCGCCGAACGCCTTGGAGAGATGGCTCACCTCGAGCCTGGGCTGCCCGCGTCCGGTTTCACCGGGAACCGGGCTGTCTCCAGCGTCAGCGCCGGGCGGGAGATCCAGTCTCGCCTCGGCCACGGCGCGCGCATGCGGCCCGGTGTCGGCCACGGTGAGCGCCTCCGCCCTGGCAGGCACGACGCCGGAAACCGGCGCGAGTTGCGCGGCCGGCTGCCGGGCCGATGCCAGGTGCAGCCTCGACCCGATCCGCGTGACCCCGCGCCTGACCAGGCGTGCGCCTGTCGGCCACAGCCCGTCGGGCGCGAGCAGCATCGTCAGCATGATGGCGAGTCCGAAGATCAGATTCTGGGCACCCTGCGCAGGCTGCAGGACCTGCGGCAGGTAGGTAAAGGCGGCGGCGCCAAGGAATGCACCCGCGATGCTGACCTTGCCACCGACGATGAGGATGGCTAGGAACAGCAGGATGAGGTTGAACCCGAACTGGTCCGGCGAGACGACGCTGATCAGTCCGCCGTATACCGCCCCGGCGACAGTCGCGTAGACGGAGCTCACGATGAAGGCCGTCAGCTTGGTCCTGAACACGGGCACGCCGCAGGTAGCGGCCGCGCCGGGGACATCGCGGATGCCGTTGAAGGCCCTGCCCACGAACGAGCTGTTGAGGTTGCGCGTGGCCAGCCCGGCCAGCAGGGTCACTGCCGCGATGGTGAAGTACTGGTCGACGATCTGGCCGAGTCCGGTGCTGCCGAACGTGATCGGCGGCGCGGAAATGCCACTCGTGCCACCGGTGAAGGATGCCGTGGCGAGAACGTTCTGCATGACCACGACCAGGCCGATGGTCGCAAGGGCGAAGTAGAACTCTGACAGGCGCAATGTCACAAAGCCGGCGGCCAGCGAGATCACGGCGGACAATACGATGCCGATCAGCAGGGACAGCCAGACGTTGACTCCGTGCGCTGTCCCGATCGCGGTCGCGTAGGCGCCGATCGCGAACGGCACGGCGTGGGCCAGGCTGACTTGTCCTGACGAGCCAACCAGGATGCCGAATCCGAGCGACGCGACGGCGTAGGCAAGGGTGAGGGACGCGACGAACAGGTAGAAGCTGTCCAGCATGAATGGGAGCGCCGCGAGCACGAGCAGCCCGATCCAGATGCCGCTGGATTGGCCGGCTGCCTGCAGCAAGGTTCGTCTGCGTGCTCCGAGGGTGGCGGGCTGCATGATCAGGCCAGCGGGTTGTGTGAGACGGCGGTCTTGAACAAGCCCTGCGGGCGGATCATCAGCACGATGAACAGCACGATGTAGGCGCTGTACGTAGTCCAGGACGCGCCGAGGTAGCCGCTGGCCAGATCTTGGGCTATGCCGAGGATCAGGCCGCCTACGTACGCGCCGGCCACACTGCCGAAGCCGCCGAGCGCCGCCGCAGTGAATGCAGGCAGCAGGAAGGTGTCCATCAGCGACGGCTCCAGGTAGTAGACGCCGGACAAGAACACTCCGGCGAGCCCGCCGAGCACGCCGGCCAGCGTCCAGCTGAACGACATGACGCCTGGCACGTCGATGCCGATCAGTGATGGCCAGGTCCGGCTGGTGGCAGTCGCGCGGGTGGACATGCCGAGCCTGGTGTACTTGAAGAACGCCCATACGGCTACCGGCACCAGGATTCCGATCACGAAGATGATCACATCGGTGTA
This sequence comes from Streptosporangiaceae bacterium, assembly GCA_030039155.1. GTDB lineage: Bacteria > Actinomycetota > Actinomycetes > Streptosporangiales > Streptosporangiaceae > JOPF074. The sequence goes on from JASHQL010000569.1 coordinate 4,020, forward strand.
CTGGATGGCGAATCCGGCGACGTGAAAGTAGTTCGTCGATTCCGGCAGCTTCAGGAACTCGATCTGCGGACCCCAGATCTCCTGGGCGGCGCTGGTCAGTGCCGTGTCCAGGCCGTAGGTGAAGATGATCAGAGAGATGATCGGCGCGCCCAGCATCCGGCGCATGGCGGTGCGGTCCGCCAGGTAGCCGGTCAGACCGGAAGCGAGGACACCGGCGACCGCGGCCAGCACGAATGGCGTGTGCTCACGGGTGATGAGCCACCAGGTCACGTATGCCGCGACGACGCCGAACGCGCCCTGAGCAAAGTTCGGCACCTTGGTGCACTTGTACAACGTGACGAATCCGACGGCCATGAACGAGTACAGGCTGCCGACGATGACGCCGGCGATCGTGTAGTCGATGAAGCTATGCACGGGGTCGCCCCGCGCCTAGCACGAGATATCCCGTACGCGGCCGGACCGGCCTAATGCATGGAGTGCCGTTCGCGCTGCCCACGACATGCAAGCCGGCAAAACGGCACAACGCCTCATCGTCACCACCGGGTCCACGCTAACCAGTGATTTTCGCGCATGTTAGTCGAACGATCGCTTGAGTGTCAACCTATCGCCCGCTTGGGACTTCAGCCCAAAATACGGCTCTGAGCTGCGGTTATATCGTCAGCAGTAGGCGATCTCAAGACGCTTCGTGAACTGGATCATCTGACTCCGAGTCATCCGGACTCTGTACCACGACAGCCCGCTTGGTGTTCGCGTCTTTCGGTCGCCCACCGGCCAACTGCGATCAGTAATATCCGCAGCTCAAAGTACCCTCCGAGGACACTGCAGCAGGAGAACTCGGCCGCTCAGCCGGTGCTCGGACACCTTCGTTGTGATCTTGACGAGACTGAGACCTTGACGGGTTATCAAGCGCTCGATAGCCTAAGCCAACTTCTCGACCGAACGATTGATAGAGTGCGTCACATGCCAGCGAAGGTGACCACAGAGGCTCGCGTACACAAAGCCGCCCTGGAGCTGTTCATGACGAAAGGCTTTGCCGCGACGAGCGTTCGGGAGATTGCCAAGGCCGCAGGAATCACCTCGGCATCCCTCTATCACTACATGCCGTCGAAGGATGACCTGCTGGTCACGGTGACCCTGCAGGCGACGCGGCTGCTTGCTGATCCCGGCCGGAAGATCAACGAGTCTGGCGGGTCACCCGACGAGCGGCTCGCCGCGTTGATTCGCCTGCACGTCATTGAGCACGCGCGTGGCCGACGGTTGTGGGAGGTCGCCGACGAGGACTGGCGCCAGCTCAGTCGGCCCAAGCGAGAGCCTGTCGTGGCGCTGCGCGACGAATATCAGTCGTTCTGGGAGCGTGCCCTGCGCGAGGGCCGCGACCAGGGCCTATTCAGGTTCCGTGACCTGAAGCTGACCACGTTCGCGATCTTGTCCATGTGCTCAGATGTCTACAAGTGGTTCTCGCCTGGTGGCCGGCTGACGGCCGATGACGTAGCCGATTACTACCTCGAGCTGGTTGCCGCCATGCTCGGTGCGCCGCGATTCGCGTTCCCGCCCGCGGTCGTGCTATGACCGCTGAGCCCGCGGATGGCGCCGCACCGCTCGCGGCGACCTGGCTCGGTTCTGGACCGTTGCGCGGAACCAGGATCCTGGAGATCGCGGGCGTGGGTCCGGTCACCTTCTGTGGCATGTTGTTCGCAAACCTTGGCGCCGAAGTCATCCGCGTCAGCCGGCCTGCCGGCGCGAGTGGCACCGCGAACACGAGCGCCGACGGGCTGGCCGCACATCGGCCTTCCATCGCCATCGACCTGCGGACAGTGGCCGGGAGGGATGCTCTGCTCGCGCTAGCCGAGCGCGCCGATGCGCTGATCGAGGGCATGCGTCCTGGCGTGATGGAACGGCTCGGAGTCGGCCCGCAAGAGTGCCTGGCCAGGAATCCGCGCCTCATCTTCGGGCGGGTATCCGGCTTCGGCCGGCAGAGCCCGGCGGCCAGCGCGGCCGGTCATGACATCGACTATCTGGCAATGTCCGGGGCGCTTTGGCTGATGCGAGACTCGGCCGATCGGCCGCCCGCGCCGCCGCTGAACCTGGTCGGTGACTACGGCGGCGGCGGAATGGCACTGGCCTTCGGCGTGGTATGCGCGCTGTGCGAGCGCGAGCACTCTGGCCTTGGCCAGGTCGTCGACACCTCGATTCTGCAGGGCGTCGCGATGCTGACAAGCCTGCTCTACTACGGCATGACCGGGTCGGCTGACCGGCCGCCAGATCCGGCGGAGATGCTGACGCGCTACACCCTGAACGGCAGCGGGCCGTTCTACCGCACCTACCAGACAGCCGACGGCCGGTACATGGCGGTGGGCGCGGTCGAGGATCCGTTCTACCGCCAGCTGTTGCACGGCCTGGGGATTGATCCGGCTGAGGTGCCAAGCAGAAACGATCCGGCCAACTGGCCAGAGCTCGTGCGCAGGATCCAGGGAGCCTTCGCAACCAGGCCGCGCGACGAGTGGGAGGCGGTGTTTGCCGGCCTGGACGCCTGCGTGGCTCCGGTGCTGACCCCGCTGGAGGCCCCGTCCCATCCGCGCAACGTCGCAGAGGGCCTGTTCACCGGCGAAGGCGCGGGCCAGGTCCCGCAGGCAGCACCGGGCTTCGGCCGGACGCCAGCCAGCAGGCCGGTGGGTCCGGCGCCGACCGTGGACCCGGCGGGCCTGCTGGCCGGATGGGATCTTGCGGCCGAGCATCTGCAGGCCATACAGCCGGGCCCGTTCATCCCGGCGAGCCCGGCCGCTGACGGCGCGTTTCGGGGCGGCGGGAGATGATGGCGGGCCGCGTGCCCTGACCGAGAGGAGTCGTCCATGCTCAGCCAGGCGCTGGCCGGCGTTCGGGTAGTCGAGCTGTGCAACTACGTGGCGGGTCCGCTCGTCGGTCTGGTGCTGGCGGACATGGGCGCGGAAGTCACCAAGCTAGAGCGGCTCGAGGGCGGCGATGACGGTCGCCTGCTTCCCCCGTTCCTTGATGGCGACGGCTACTTCTTCACCGAATGCAACCGCAACAAGCGATCGGTCGCCTTGGACATCACCAGCGACGCGGGCCGCGACCTGACCCGCAAGCTGATCGCGAAGGCCGATGTCGTCCTTGACAACTTCCGGTTCGGCGTGATGGACCGCCTCGGGCTGAGCTACGACACGCTGAGCAAGGACAACCCGCGGCTGATCGCCTGCTCGGTGACCGGCTTCGGTGAGGGTAACGCGTATGCCAGCCGGCCCGGATACGACCCGATCCTGCAGGCCATGTCGGGCCTGATGCTGGTCACCGGCTTCGAAGGCAATCCCCCTGCGAGGGTCGGTCCTTCTGTGGTGGATAAGACGGCAGCTATCTGGGCTGCCTGCGGGGTTGTGTCCGCGCTCTACGAAAGGGAGCGGACCGGCAAGGGACAGCAGCTGAACGTTTCGCTGCTCGGTGCCGCGGTGCACATCATGACGCAGGACATCTTCAGGTACCTGGCCACCGGCCAGGATCCGAAACGGCAGGGCGGCGCAGGCTTCGGCGGCGGCCCGGCCGGCTCGTTCCTGGCCGGCGACGGCAGATGGGTGCAGATTGCGGTCGGCAACGACCGCATCTACCGGCGATTCTGCGAGGCCATCGGACGGCCGGAACTTGAGGATCCGCGCTACGAGAAGATGGCCGGCCGGGTCGAGCACGCGGCAGAACTCGGCCAGCTGGTTACGGACATCTTTGCCACCGGTCCCGCTGCCGAGTGGCTCAGTCGGCTGTCCAGGCTGGGCGTGCCATGCGGCCCGGTGAACACCGTCAGCGACTTCGTCGCGGACCCAGTGATCCAGGAAGAGTTCTTGTTCAGCTGTCGGCGCGGGACCGGTCACGACGTGCCGCAGGTCCGCACGCCGCTGACAGCGGATGAAGCGGAGGGTCCGCGGCTTCCGCCACCGCGGCTCGGCGAGCACACCGAGGAGGTGCTGGCCAAGGATCTCGGCCTTAGCGGGGAGGAGGTCGCCGGGCTGCGGGCAACCGGGGTGATTGCTTAGCCCGCCGCTGGCCGAGATGCCTGGAGTGCGCAGAAAGGAGTCAACGTGACCACCGAGACGGTCAGCCGGGCCCCACTAGCCGCTGGCAAGGTCGCCCTGATCACCGGCGCGGCGCGCGGCCAGGGCCGTGCGCACGCGATCGCGCTGGCCGGCGAGGGCGCCCGCATCATCGCCGTCGACATCTGCGGGCAGATCGAGACCGTCCGCTACGAGATGTCGACCTCCGATGACCTGGCCACCACCGGGAAGCTGGTCAGGCAGGCTGGCGGTCAGATCGTGACGAGCACCGCTGACGTCAGGTCGCTGACCGATATGCAGGACGCTGTCAAGGTCGGCCTGCAAGAGTTCGGCCGCCTGGACATCGTCATCGCGAACGCCGGCATCGGCTCGGGGGGCAGGTCAACGCTGCGGCTGACCGAGCAGGAGTGGGATGACGTCCTTGCGGTCAATCTCGGCGGCGCGTTCCGGACGCTGAAGGCGACGGTGCCGGCCATCAAGGAGGGCGGCCGCGGCGGCTCGATCGTCCTGATCGGCTCAACCGCCGGGCTGCGCGGGATGCGCGGGATCGGCCACTACTCTGCGGCGAAACACGGGCTGGTGGGCCTGGCAAAGACGATGGCGATCGAGCTTGCCGATGACAACATCCGAGTCAACTGCCTGCACCCGACCGGCGTGCGTACGCCGCTGGCGATGAGCCCGCTTGTGCAGCAGTGGGCGGCCAAGTCGCCACCTGCACAGGTGCGCAACCTGCTGCCGGTCGACCTGCTTGACCCGCAAGACATCAGCAACGCGATCCGCTGGCTGGTGTCTGATCACGCCCGCTACATCACCGGGATCAGCCTGCCGGTGGACGCCGGGTTCACGTTGTGACCCAGGTTGCAAGGAAAGGATTGCCCATGACCGGTCGGCTCGAGGGCAAGGTTGTGGTGATCTCCGGCGGCGCCCGCGGCCAGGGCCGCGCGCACGCCGTCGGGTTTGCCCGCGAGGGCGCCGCCATCGCGATCTGCGATGTGCCACGCGACATCCTCACGGTTCGATACCCGCTTGGTACGGCCGCGGATATGGCGACCACCAAGGCGATGGTCGAGGAGGCAGGCGGCCGGTGCCTGACTGCAGAGGCCAACGTCGCCAGCCCGAAAGAGATGGATGCGTTCGCGGCCGATGTGATGGCTGCCTTCGGCCGGGTCGATGTGGCGATCGCCAACGCCGGCATTTCCGGCGGCGCCGAGTCGCTGGCGACGACGACGGTCCTGGACTGGCAGGAGACCATCGACATCAATCTGTCTGGGGTCTGGTTCTTCCTGCAGCCGCTGATCCCGCACATGATCAACGGCGGCCGCGGCGGCAGCATCATCATCACCTCGTCGGCGGCAGGGCTGAAGGCGGTCGGCGGCGGCGTGGCCTACACCGCGGCGAAACACGGCGTCGTCGGCGTCATGCGGGCCCTTGCGCACGAACTGGCGCCGTACAGCATCCGGGTCAACACCGTGCATCCGACCGGCGTCGCAACGCCCATGGTGCAAAACGACTGGTTCCGCCAGCGGCTGCGGGAGAGCACAGCGCTGGTCAACGCGCGCAACCTGCTGCATGTCCCGCTGATCGATCCCGAGGACGTGGCCAACGCGATGATCTGGCTGGCCTCGGACGACGCCCGTTACGTGACCGGGGTGACGCTTCCCGTCGACGCCGGCTTCCTGGCGCGGTAGCCGCGGATGAGCGAAGCGGCACCAGTCATCGCAGGCATCAGCTCGGAGGCCGCCGGTGCGAATTGACGTGGGAATCATGTACTGGGGCCTCGGCGCGACCCACCAGGAGCAGCGCGACATCTGTCTGGAGGCAGAGCGGCTTGGCTACGAGCGGATCTGGGTGGCCGAAGGCTACGGATCCGACGCCGCGACGATCCTCGGCTGGCTGGCAGCCCAGACCAGCACGATCGGGATCGGCTCGGCGATGTTCCAGATCCCCGCGCGCACGCCCGCCATGACCGCGATGACCGGAGCGACCCTCGACGTACTCTCCGGCGGCCGCATGTGCCTGGGCCTCGGCGCGTCCGGGCCGCAGGTGGCGGAAGGCTGGCACGGCGTCCCGTTCGCGCCGCTGCAGGCTGTGCGCGAGTACGTGGACATTGTCAGGCTCGTGCTCCGCCGCGAGCGGCTCTCCTACCAGGGAACGGTTTACCAGGTGCCGCTCCCCGCCCGCGGCATGCGCGCGCTCAAGCTCAGCATCAGCCCGGTGCACGCCAACATGCCGATCTACCTGGGCACGATGGGGCCGCGCGGCTGCGCCCTCGCTGGCGAGATTGCCGACGGCTGGATGCCGATGTTCCTGTCACCGGCGCACTTCACCGAACTCTTCGGCCAGCACCTGGTTGCTGGCGCCCGGCGGTCGGAGCGCCAGCTGAGCGCCCTGGATGTCAACCCCAGCTTGCAACTGTCCATCGACCAGGACTTGGCGCGCGCACGGGACCGGCTGCGGCCATTGCTGGCCCTCTACGTCGGCGGGATGGGCACGCGAGAGCAGAACTTCTACCACCGGCTGGTCACGAGGTATGGCTTCGGCGAGGCAGCCGACGAGGTGCAGCGGCTGTACCTGGCGGGCCGCCGGGAAGACGCCGAGCTGGCGCTTCCTGACGAGCTGATCGACGCCGTGTCGCTTTGTGGTCCCGCGGAGGTCATTGCCGACCGCCTGCAGTTGTTTGCCGAGGTGGGCATCTCCCACCTGACCGTTACGCCGGCACTCGGCACGACCGGCGTGGACCGGATTTCACAGCTACGGGAGCTTGCCGGGATCGCCGGCCTCGCGCGCGCTGAGCTTCCGCTTGACCCGGTTGCCGACTAGATAGCCATGACCGCGGCCGCGGCTCCCGTTCGGCGCATGCGCAGCACGCTCCTTGTGCTCGGCGCACTGACGGCTTTCGGCCCTATGTGTACGGACATGTACCTGCCGGCCTTCCCGGCCATCTCAAGGCAACTGCAAGTACCTGAGTCCGTTGTCCAGCTGACCGTCACCCTGTGCCTGCTCGGCCTCGCCTTCGGCCAGCTGGTCGCCGGACCGGTCAGCGATCGTCTCGGCCGCAAGCCACCGATTCTCGCTGGGCTCGCCGCGTTCGCGGCAGCGTCCCTGCTGTGCGCGCTGGCGCCCAACGCAGGCATCCTGCTGGCAGCGCGGCTGGTGCAAGGGGTCGCTGGCGCGGCCGGACTGGTCGTGGCCAGGGCGGTGGTGCGCGACATGTTCAGCGGGCGCGATGCGGCCCGCTGCTTCGCGACGCTGATGCTCGTGATGGGGGCCGCACCGATCCTCGCGCCACTGGCCGGCGCCGCGATCCTGGCTGCCACATCGTGGCGCGGCATATTCGTCGCGCTGGCCTGCTTCGGCGCCATCCTGATCCCCGCGGTCCTGGCCTGGCTGCCGGAAACGCTGACTGCGGAGCGGCGGCACTCGGCAAGAGCGGGAACAGCTGCTCGCAGCATTGCAACCTTGCGTGACCGCAACTTCCTCGGGCTTGCGTTGACGTCAGGCTTCGTCACCGGGGCGATGTTCGCTTACATCGGAGCCGCGACGTTCGTGCTGCAGCGCGGGTACGGGCTGTCGCCGCAGCAGTTCGCCCTGGTCTTCGGCGGCAATGCGGCCGGGCTTATCACCGCCAGTCAGGTGTCGGCGCGGCTGGTGGCCAGGGTGCGGCCGCGGTCGTTGCTGTGGGCGGGAGTGGTCCAGGCGGCCCTGGGCGGCGTCCTGCTGCTGATAGCCACGGCAGGCCACCTTCCGCTTGGCGTCGTGCTGGTCGCCCTGTTTGTCATCGTCTGCACGGTAGGGCTGGTCTCGCCGAACGCAACCGCGCTGGCGCTCGAGGATCATGCCGAGTCGGCGGGCGGCGCCTCGGCCGCGCTCGGCGTGAGCCAACTGCTGATCGGAGCTTTGCTCACCCCTGTGGTAGGCCTGCTTGGCGGCCAGGCGGTCGCACTTGCGGCCGTCATGGCGGGCTCAACCCTGGCGGCGCTGCTGACCATCTGGCTCGTAGTGCCGGGCAGCCGAGCGCGGCCAGCGCCTGCACGCCAGGCGGCCGAGCAGTCGTCAGCGGGGCTGGGCGGCGTACGCTGAAGCGTTACAGCACCCTGGCGAACCTGTCTTCCGGCTTGCGGATGACGTACCGCAGCTCGTCGTGCGACCCGCTGAGCCTGGAGCCTGACAGCTTCCCGAGGAACCGGCAGGCGGCCGCCAGGTACGGCCGGCCGCCGGCCAGCCTGCTGACCACCTGGCGGCGGGCCACCGCGAGCCCGCGCAGGGCGAGGAAGGCCTGGATGCCGCGCACGGAGGTGATCGGCTCGTAGACGGCACGGTGCGGGCCAGGCTCGCCCGGCCTGATGCTGTGCCAGGCGAGCTTGCGCAGCGGCCACGGCAGCACCCGGTCAAGGAAGCCGGCGGCGCTGTCCCGGTCCGGCGTCCTGAGCAGCAGCAGCCCGCCCGGCCGCAGCGCGTCGACCAGCCTGCCGAGCACCAGCTCGGCGTGGCTGATCCGGCCGAGCAACATCGAGCACTGCACGACGTCGAAGGTTCGCGGCCGCAGCGGCACCGACCTGAGCTCGGCCAGCTTGGCCTCCCGCAGTTCCGGCCGGCGTGCCACCACCGCCCTGGTCACCTTGGTCGCGTCATCGACCATGCAGACCTCGAGCTCGACGCCGTGCGCGCGCAGCACGGCCAGGTCAAGCTCCTGGCCGGTGGTCGCGCAGCCGGCCTGCAGGATCGAGATCACCCGGCCCGGCCGCGCGGTCGCGTAGTCGAGCACGAACCGGGTGAACACGGCCTGATCCGCGTTCCCGACCAGGCCAGGCGCGCCAGCCCGCAGGTGCCGCCCGCCGGCGGTGCCGGGCCGGCGGCTTCGTAACGGGCCGGCGCCGGCCAGCGCCTTGGCGCCAACAGGAAGTTCGTGAACGCTTGCCACGGTGGCCAAGCGTAGTCCTGCGAACACGTTTAGTTGTCGGAAAGCGGCCAGCCGCCGGCTGGCTCTGGGCCTGGCTGTCGGTCAGAACCCGTAAGCTAGACAGCAATCCCGACGTCCGCAGGGCGGGGGTCAATGGGGGTCGCCCCGCTGGCCAACACTGCGGGCGGGTTCTGGCCGCCAGAACCGCCGGCTGTCCGGCGCGGGCCATTCGTGCTGCCCGTTTCACTCTCTACCGCACTAGGAAGCGATGAGCCTCACCGGTCTCCTGCAGGTCATAGCCGACGATCCGGAACTCAGCCGCGCCCTCGAGCATGCCGCGCCGCTGTCAGCAGCAGAGCCGGGCGGTGAGCCGGCCACCGGCATCGCCATGCTCGGCGGCGATCTGATCGCGCCGCCGGCGCTGCGCCCGCTGCTGGTGGCCGCGCTGTGCGACGACCGCGCGAGCACGTTCGCGCTCGCGGTCACCGCCACCGCGCGCGAGGCCGAGGAACTCGCCGCGGCGCTCACCTCGCTGCTGCCGCCAGCGTCGGTCGGCTACTTCCCGGCCTGGGAGACGCTGCCGCACGAGCGGCTGTCGCCGCGCTCCGACACCTCGGGCCAGCGGCTCGCCGTGCTGCGCAGGCTGGCCAGGCCCGACCCGTCAGATCCGAGGTCGGGGCCGCTGCGGGTGGTCACAACGCCGGTGCGCAGCCTGCTGCAGCCGATGGTCGGCGGGCTCGGCGAGCTTGCGCCGGTCGCGCTCGCCCGCGGCCAGACCGCGCCGATGGGCGAGGTCGTCGGCAAGCTGATCGACATCGGCTACGCCAGGGTCGAACTGGTGGAGAAGCGCGGCGACCTTGCGGTGCGCGGCGGCCTGCTCGACGTGTTCCCGCCGACCGAGGAGCACCCGCTGCGGATCGAGTTCTTCGGCGACGAGGTCGAGGAGATCCGCGTCTTCAAGGTCGCGGACCAGCGCAGCCTGGAGATAGCCGAAGACGGGCTGTGGGCGCCGCCGTGCCGGGAGCTGCTGCTCACTCCGGCGGTCCGCCAGCGGGCGCGGCAGCTGGCCGGCGAGTGGCCGGGCCTCGGCGACATCCTCGGCAGGCTTGCCGAGGGCATCACGGTGGAGGGCATGGAGGCGCTCGCGCCGGCCCTCACCGACCGGATGGACCTGCTGCTCGACTACGTGCCGGACGGCGGCATCGTGGTGGCCTGCGACCCGGAGCGGATCAGGGCGCGGGCGGCGGACCTGGTCGCCACCAGCCAGGAGTTCCTTGCGGCGTCGTGGGTGAACGCGGCCGCAGGCGGCCAGGTGCCGATCGACCTCGCGGCTGCCGCCTTCCGGCCGATCACCGAGGTCAGGGCAGCCGCCGCGGCGCTTGGCCGGCCGTGGTGGACGATCACGCCGTTCGCGCCTGCCGAGGCCGGCCAGCAGCCAGAGCAGGCCGCCGAAGGCGGCGACGAGGCAGCCGGCGGCAGCCCTTCGTTCCCGGTCAACGCGGTTCCCGCGCAGTCCTACCGCGGCGATACCGGCAGGCTGCTCACCGACGTCAGGCGGTGGCTCGCCGATCAGTGGCGGGTGGTGCTGATCACCGAGGGACACGGCCCGGCGCAGCGGCTGGCCGAGCTGCTGCGCGCCGAGGGGCTGGCCGCGCGGTCCGGCGACCTGGATCAGCCGCCGGAGCCCGGCGTCGCGCAGGTCGCGACCGGGCTGCTCGACACCGGCTTCAGCTGGCCGTCGCTGCGGCTCGCGGTGCTGGCCGAGCAGGACATGGCCGGCCAGCGGCCGGGCAGCAGGCAGACCAGGCGAATGCCGAGCCGCCGCCGCGGCGGCATCGACCCGCTGCAGCTCACGCCGGGCGACTACGTCGTGCACGAGCAGCACGGGGTCGGCCGCTACCTGGAGATGACCAGCAGGACGGTGCAGGGCGCGACCAGGGACTACCTGGTGATCGAGTACGCGCCGAGCCGGCGCGGGCACCCGCCGGACCGGCTGTACCTGCCGACCGATCAGCTCGACGAGGTGACCAGGTACACCGGCGGGGAGTCGCCGGCGCTGCACCGGCTAGGCGGCGCCGACTGGGCCAAGGCCAAGGGCAGGGCGCGCAAGGCGGTCAGGGACATCGCGGCCGGGCTGATCCGGCTGTACCAGGCCAGGATGGCCTCGCCAGGGCACCCGTTCGGGCCTGATACGCCATGGCAGCGCGAGCTCGAAGACGCCTTCCCTTACGTGGAGACGCCGGACCAGCTCGCCGCCGTGGACGAGGTCAAGGCCGACATGCAGCGGGCGGCGCCGATGGACCGGCTGATCTGCGGCGACGTCGGCTACGGCAAGACCGAGATCGCGGTGCGCGCGGCATTCAAGGCGGTGCAGGACGGCAAGCAGGTCGCGGTGCTGGTGCCGACCACACTGCTGTCCGCGCAGCACTTCGCCACGTTCAGCGAGCGGTACGCGCCGTTCCCGGTCACGGTCAGGCCGATGTCGAGGTTCCAGTCGGATGCCGAGGTGGCCGACACGCTCGAGGGCCTGGCCAGCGGCAAGGTGGACGTGGTGATCGGCACGCACCGGTTGCTGTCGCCGGAGACCAGGTTCGCCAGCCTGGGGCTGGTGATCATCGACGAGGAGCAGCGGTTCGGCGTCGAGCACAAGGAGTACCTCAAGCAGCTGCGCACCGAGGTGGACGTGCTCGCGATGTCGGCGACGCCGATCCCGCGGACGCTGGAGATGGGCATCTCCGGGATCAGGGAGATGTCGGTGATCCTGACCCCGCCGGAGGAGCGGCACCCGGTGCTGACCTCGGTGAGCCCGTACGACGAGAAGCAGATCGCCGCGGCGATCAGGCGCGAGCTGCTCCGCGACGGCCAGGTGTTCTTCGTGCACAACCGGGTCTCGTCGATCAACAAGGTGGCCGCGCGGATCGGCCAGCTGGTGCCAGAGGCCAGGATCGCGGTCGGGCACGGGCAAATGAACGAGCACACCCTCGAGCAGGTGATGACCGGGTTCATCGACCGTGAGTACGACGTGCTGGTGTCCACCACGATCGTGGAGTCCGGGCTTGACATTCCCAACGCCAACACGCTGATCGTGGACCGCGCCGATGCCTACGGGCTGCCTGACCTGCACCAGCTGCGCGGCCGGGTCGGCCGCGGCCGGGAACGCGGCTACGCCTACTTCCTGTACCCGCCGGAGAAGCCGCTGACCGAGACCGCGCACGAGCGGCTGGCCACCATCCAGCAGCACACCGGGGCCGGCGCCGGGATGCACATCGCGATGAAGGACCTGGAGATCCGCGGGGCCGGCAACCTGCTCGGCGGCGAGCAGTCTGGCCACATCGCCGCTGTCGGCTTCGACCTGTACGTCAAGATGATCGGCGAGGCGGTGCGCGAGATGCGCGGCGACGG